>CANHVE010000102.1 GCA_947464015.1 Saprospirales bacterium
TATTAGTTAGCGAAGACATCATTGAAAAAGAATTTGTATGTAATTTACAAACATGTAAAGGCGCTTGTTGTATATCGGGCGATAGTGGTGCTCCATTAGAAAAAGAAGAGCTTGATATTTTGGCCAAAGAATATCAAAAATATAAATCTTATTTGACAGATAGAGGTCGTAAAATCATTGAAGAAAGAGGTTTTTATGAATATGACACTGAGGATGAGAAATACAAAACGCCATTGATTGAAGGTGGACCCTGTGTGTATATCAATTATGACGAAAGTGATATAGCCTATTGTGGCATTGAGAAAGCTTACTTAGATGGCAAAACCCCATTCAAGAAACCAATCTCTTGTCATTTGTATCCAATAAGAGTTTCTGTATTAAAAAATGGAAATAAAGCACTCAACTATGAACGATGGAGTGTCTGTAAAAGTGCCTGTTCATTAGGGAAAAAATTACAGGTACCTATTTATAAATTTTTGAAGGAACCAATCACTAGGGCTTTTGGAGAAGAGACTTATCAAGTGTTGGATGCATTTGCGAATAGAACGCAAGCGGAGTAATTAACTGTATAAATTACGTCCCGAAGCTTCGGGATGGAAATTACTAAATTAGAATTAAGAATAAGGGATTCAGGAATACGTATTGTTTTATTTTATGATAAGGCAATATGAGTAAAAACTAAATCATATATAATTCTATATTGGCTTGATTGCAAGGCTTAGCAATTGAAATAATACAAACAACTAGCTTATACACATCTGTTAAGTTAATAGCTTCTCTAAAAGTAAAATGAAGTCGATTTATCTTTACATATACGTTTTTGAGAGAAAAATCGTTTAGTAAATAGAAAAATTGGTTTTGAAAAAAATATATTACTACATACTACTTATTGGTATTTGTTTTTGCAATCAAAAGGCAATTTCACAAAACAATACTGCATTTAAACCAACACATACGCGTATCTTATTTTTATTAGATGCGAGTGGTAGTATGAAAGAAAAATGGAATGACAAAACCAAATTCGATATTTCAAAAGAACTTATATATCATTTAGTAGATAGTTTGCAGAGTGTTAGTCCGGATGTAGAAGTCGGTATACGTATCTACGGACATCAATATCCGCGGGCAGTACATAATTGCCAGGATACCAAATTAGAAATTCCCTTTGCAAAAAACAATGCATTAGCCATCAAGGAAAAACTAGATAAAATTACACCACAAGGCTATACCCCTATTGCTTTATCGCTAAAAGAAGCAGCCAAAGATTTTAGTTATGATACTACTTCCTTAAATGCGATTATTTTAGTAACAGATGGAGAAGAAATGTGTGAGGGAAATCCATGTGATGCCACAAAAGAATTAATCAAAAAAAGAATAGCGATCAAACCATTTATTATTGGATTAAATATTGGTGCAGATGTAGTGATGGATTTTAATTGTGTAGGGACCTATTACGATGCTAAGGATGAAAACACCTTTACTAAATTATTACAAAATGTAACAGACCAAGCATTAAAAAACACCACCTTACAAATCAACTTACTCGACAATTTAAATCAACCTACTATATCGAATATAGCATTTACCTTATATGATCATTTTACAGGTGCTATTAAATACAATTTCATACATACCTTAAATGAATTTAATAACCCTGATACTTTGTATATTAATCCTGCAGGAACATATGATATAGAAGTGCATAGTATACCACCAGTTAAAAAATATCAGATAGAATTAGTTGCCGGTACACATAATGTAGTTTCTATTCAAATGCCCATTGGATATTTGAGTTTAAAAATGGAAAATAAAAAAACGGCGGATAATACCCCTTGTGTAATAAGAGAGGCCTATTCTTCAGAAATATTGTATGTACAAGATCTAAATGATAATGAAGCATATATTCGAGGTGATTTTGATATTGATTTTTTGACTTTACCTCGATATACTAAGAAGTTGGTATATGTTCCAGAAGAAAAGGAAAAAGTTATGATGATTCCTAAATCTGGTAAAGTACAATTTGTAAATGTAGATGCAAATATTGCGAGTGTATATGAAATTAAAATGGGTGAATTTAATTTGTTATATGAGTTTGATAAGATAAAAGAGAAAGATGAGTTGAGTTTATTACCTGGTAGATATGCTGTGGTAATGCGACCTAGAAGTGCCTCTAAAAGTGATTTTACAAAAACTATATATTTTGATGTGGTATCAGAAAAAACAACAACAGTGAATTTACGATGAGAAAAATTCATATATTTTACCTGAGTTTAGCCTTGGTATTTATAATACTAAATACACAAGCTCAGAGCACGTATACTAGTACCAGTAATAATCAATTGACACGTATATTATTTGTATTAGATGCCAGCGGCAGTATGCAATCGAAATGGGGAAAAGAAAGTAAATGGGAAACGGCACAACGAATTTTAGCGAATATTTCAGATACACTATCTTTAAATAAAAATGTAGAAACTGCACTACGTGTATATGGACATCAACATATCTTGATTGAAAAAAACTGTGATGATACTAAATTAGAAGTTCCATTTGCCAAAAATAATGGAGCTGCTATAAGAAAGAAACTGATGCAAATTCAACCTAAAGGTATTACACCCATAGCACTATCATTAGAACAAGCGATATTTGATTTTCCTAATACAAGTGCACGTAATGTAATCATTTTGATTACAGATGGTGCTGAATCTTGTTTTAAAGATCCGTGTGAAGCGGCCTATCAATTGCAGATACAAGGAATCACCTTAAAGCCATTAATAGTTGGAATAGATTTACCTGATGATGCTCGTAGCAGTTATGAATGTATAGGTAAATTATTCAACTCTAAAAATGATTACGAATTTCAAGATCATATAGAACGTGCCATATATAGAGCATTAGCATCTGCTACTTTGCAAGTGGAGTTATTGGATGAAAATTTAAAACCTACACAGACCAATCTTAATATGAGTTTTTATGATGCTTCATCAGATCATATTTTAAAAAGCTATTATCACACATTAGATAAGCTTGGTAGACCTGATACAATAGATATTGATCCTATCCCTAAATACAATATTGTTGTACACACGATTCCTCCAGTTAGAATAGAGAATATTGAAATCATACCACATGAAAACAATATCATTAAAATCAATACCCCACAAGGTTTTTTAGATTTTCAGTTGAGTGGCAGCTTGATTAGTCCAACTTTAAAAGACAAATTGAAATGTATTGTAAAAGGAGGTGAGTATGACCAAATAGTGAATGTACAAAATTTCAATACCAATGAAAAGTATTTAGCAGGTAAATATCAACTTGAAATTCTTACACTTCCTAGAACCATCATCAACAATTTAGAAATAATAGCTAGCAAAACAAAAACGGTAACAATCCCTGCTCCTGGTTTATTACAAATCAATAAAACAGATGCTAGTTGGGGGGGGATTTTTGTATTTGAGAATGATTGGAAAGTAAAAAAAATATATGAATTAAAAGTAGAATTAAAAGTAGAAACGGTTTATTTACAACCAGGTAAATATCGAATAATATATCGCGCCAAAAAATCAAAAAGCATGCATCAAACCGTAGATAAGGAGTTTGTGATTGAAAGTGGCAAAACAGTTAATTTGAATTTGTAAATATTTATTGTAATTTAGTATCGAATACATAATCAACTTAAACGAATTTAAGTTGTTGCATGCCAAAACGATAAATGAATGAAAGTAGCATTATATGGGAGAGCTATCGCTCAAAATGAATTACAAAACTTTAAACATCTATTAGAAATACTTCAAAAATTTACTATTGAAGCGATTATTTATGATGGATTACAAAACTATTTAGAACAAACTTTTCAGTACCATACAACGCTTACAACCTACCAATTGCAAGATCAATTAAAAGGAAAAGCGGATGTATTAATTTCTATAGGAGGTGATGGAACCATCTTAGATGCAGTAGCCTTTATTAAGGATTCGGGCATTCCCATTATAGGAATTAATTTTGGCAGAATGGGATTTTTAGCAGCAACTAGTAATGATGATATTGAAAATGCGATACAAGCATTAGTAAATAAAACTTATAGTGTAGTGAAGCGAGAATTGGTAGAAGTAAGCTGTGATAAACCATTATTTGGGAATACCAATTTTGGATTGAACGAATTTACACTACAACGCAAAAATTCATCATCTATGATAAGTATTGATGTATGGGTAAATGGAGAACATCTTAATACTTATTGGGCAGATGGTTTAATTGTCTCTACTCCTACAGGTTCTACGGGCTATTCATTAAGTTGTGGAGGTCCGATAGTCTATCCAGAATCACAAAGTTTTATATTAACTCCTGTCGCTCCGCATAATTTAAATGTACGTCCAATGATAGTACCTAATAATGTTGAGTTGACATTTGAAGTGAGTGGGAGGGAAAATAGGTTTTTAGCAACCATAGATACACGTGTTCAAAATATAGATAGCAGTTACAAAATTCATTTACGTAAGGCCCCATTTACCATTGAATTAATATTGTTAGATAATAAAACATTTATTAATGCGCTTCGTACGAAGTTGTTATGGGGATTGGATAAAAGGAATTAAAACAAATATTAATCACCTTTTAGATAATGCATGATAAATTGTTCAAATCCAACAAGATTTATTAGTTTTGAAGATGATTTAAATCTATTATACGAAGTCTGTGAAGTTATCAATCATAATTGTCAATTATAATGTTAAATATTTTTTGGAGCAATGTCTGCTTTCAGTCCATGAAGCTATTAAGCAGATAGATGCAGAAGTATTTGTTGTTGATAATAATTCACGAGATGAAAGTGTTGCCATGGTTAATCAAAAATTTCCTTGGGTGAAATGTATTGCTAATAATCAAAATGTAGGATTCTCAAAAGCTAACAATCAAGCGATGCGAGAAGCACAGGGGCAATATATTTTATTATTAAATCCAGATACTGTAGTAGCTGAGGATAGTTTTGAAAAATGTATTACGTATATGGATATGCATGCTCCTGTGGGTGGCTTAGGCATAAAAATGGTTGATGGTACTGGGCAATTTTTACCCGAAAGTAAGCGAGCCTTACCAACTCCTTGGGTATCTTTTTGTAAAATTATTGGTTTATCTAGTTTATTTCCAAAATCTGAAACATTTGCAAGATATCATTTAGGATTTTTAGATAAACAAGTAAACCATGAGATAGATGTATTAAGTGGAGCTTACATGTTTATGCGAAAAGAAGCATTAGAAAAATGTGGTTTATTAGATGAAGATTTTTTTATGTATGGTGAAGATATTGATTTGAGTTATCGTATTGTTAAAGCAGGATATAAAAATCATTATTTTGCTGAAAGCACTATTATTCATTATAAAGGGGAGAGCACTAAAAAAGGAAGTATTAACTATGTTAAGACTTTCTATGAAGCAATGATGTTATTTGCTAAAAAACATTATAGCAGTGGACAGGCAAGCTTATATACGAGCATCATTAATATAGCCATTGTGGTGAAAGCCATACAAAGCATGAGTATTCAGTTATTGCGAAATTCATGGTTACCTATTTTTGATTTTTGTTTTTCATTCTTAGGCATGTATTTAATTAAGGAATTATGGGAAAACAAAATCATGCAAGATGATTCCTATTATAATCCATTATTTACTTATGTATTTATTCCCTTATATATTTTTGTTTGGATGTGTTGCTCTTTATTCGCAGGAGCCTATGATAAACCTATACGTCCAATTAATATATTAAAAGGATTAGGTGTAGGTACTTTAATATTGACTGCTTTATTTGGGCTATTACCCAATGAATTTAGATATTCAAGAGCTATTATTTTAATAAGTGGGGTATGGGTAACACTTAGTTTTTATTTGAATCGATATTTATTTTCAAAAATTAGTACACATTCTTTAGTTTTCGAAAATAATGAAGAGCAAAAAATTTCGATAGTAGGAAGTTTAGAGGAATCGAGGCGCGTATTAACTTTATTAAATCAAGCAGGCATTCAATTTTATTTCAGTGGATTTATTTCACCTACTTCATCTGCACAAACTCCCTATATAGGTGATTTGAAAGAAATTGATTCACTCATACAAGCATTTAAAATAAATGAATTAATTTTTTGCAATCAAGACATCTCCAACAAAGAAATTATTGCACAAATGGAGCGACTACCCGAACAAGTGAATTATAAGATTGTTCCTATTCATACTGAAAGTATTATTGGTAGTAATTCAAAAAATACTTCAGGCGACTTATATGCTATTGATACTAATTTGAAAATTGGTTCATTTGCACAAAAACGAAATAAACGATTATTTGATATTGCAGTATCAATTATTTTATTGGTTAGTATTCCTTTAGCCTTAGTATACTCAAAAAATTTCATTCAATATGTAGCTTCTATTTTTTCTGTATTAGTTGGTAATAAAACTTGGATTAGTTATGCTACTAGTAAAGAAAAATCTAAATATCATTTACCTGTATTAAAGAAAGGGATTTTAGACAATACCATTACCTATTTAAAAGAGGAGGCAATACACTTATACAACTTACAATATGCTCGGGAATATAGTATGGCAGAAGATATCAAAATCTTGTGGAAGAAACGTAATTTATTATAAATAATTCATTAGACTTTTGAACTAAATCATAAGTTCATTAGTTTTACATTAAAATAAAAAAAATCATGTTATCAAAATCATTAAATAAAGCACTTAATCAACAGGTGCAATTAGAATTTGAATCGTCTAATGTATATTTAGCAATGGCTTCTTGGGCGGAGCAAGAAGGTTATGAAGGAATTGCTTCTTTTATGTATTTACAATCTGATGAAGAGCGTATGCATATGCTAAAAATTTTCAAGTATATCAATGAAAGAGGAGGAAATGCAGAAGTTCCTGCCTTAAGTAAAGTGCCTCATACATATAAATCAGTTATCGATATGTTTACATCCGTTTTAAAACATGAAGTACATGTATCGAGTGAGATTAATAAATTAGTAGATATTTGCTTAAAAGAAAAAGATTACGCAACTCACAATATGTTGCAATGGTATGTAGCAGAACAAATGGAAGAAGAGCGTGTTGCACGTACCTTATTAGATAAGTTAAAATTGATTGGTACGGATAAAAGCGGTGTATATATGTTTGATAGAGATTTATTATCTATTCGATCAGAAGCCGGAAATGAGAAAGAAGCTTAATACAATCGTAAAATATAAAAAAACCTGATGTGATACATCAGGTTTTTTTATATAATATCAATTATTAAAAAGTATGTACTATCATACCACTTCTTAATTTTGGTTCAAACCAAGTAGTTTTCGGAGGCATTACATTGCCTGTATCAGCAATATTAATTAGTTGTTGAATACTAACTGGATAAATGGCAAATGCTATTTTCATTTCTCCACTATTCACTCTTTTTTCTAATTCCCCCAGACCTCTAATTCCTCCTACAAAATCAATTCGTTTATCCGTTCTTTGATCATGTATCCCTAGAATAGGTGATAACAGATTATTAGATAACACCGTGATATCTAACACTCCAATAGGGTCGGCATCATTATAAGTACCAGGTTTAGCTGTTAATTTATACCAATTATGATCGTAATAAAAACTAAATTCGTGTATTTTAGCTGGTTTATAAATAGAAGTGCCTATTTTTTCAATCTCAAATTTCTCGGCAACTTTAGTTATAAAATCTTCGAAGGATAAACCATTTAAATCTTTTACTACTCTATTATAATCGATTATGGATAATTGTGAAGCGGGGAATAATACAGATAAAAAATAATTGTATTCTTCATCACCCGTATGATTCGGATTAGCTTCTTTTCTCTTTTGACCTACTTTAGCTGAAGAAGCTGCTCGATGGTGACCATCAGCAATATAGGTAAAAGGGACTTTCTCTTTAAATAATTGTGTGATATTAGTAACCGTTGATGGTTCATCTACTACCCATAAAGTATGTCCAACTCCATCATCTGCTGTAAAATCATAAACTGGAGTTTTTTGAATCTCATTAGATACAATAGCATTGATTTCAGGTACATCATTATAACAAGTAAATACAGGACCTACATGAGCGCTCAAGGTATCCATATGTTTGATACGATCATTTTCTTTATCAGGACGAGTAAATTCGTGTTTTTTAATTATATCATTAAAATAATCTTCAATGCTAGCACATAATACAAGACCATATTGTTCATGTGAGCCCATTTTTTGTTTATAGATATAATAATTTTCAGTTGCATCTTGTTGCAACCAATTTTCTTTGATAAATAATTCTAAATTATTTTTAGCTGTAGTATATACGATCTCTGCATATAAATCAGTACTAGGATCTAAATCCACTTCTGGTTTATTGATTCTATAAAATGAATATTGATTATCACCTTTTTCAGCTCTAGCTTCATCGCTATTTAATACATCATAAGGTTTAGCTGCAATTTGTTTTTCTAATCCTTTTTGAGGTCTGAAACCTTTGAATGGTTTTATGATTGCCATATATCAACTAGTTTAATTGGATACAAAGATACGTATCCTAATAAGATTAATTAAATGTTGCCTTATTATTTAGAACCGAATATCAAAATAAATAGGTAAGTGATCGCTATAACCA
Organism: Saprospirales bacterium; assembly: GCA_947464015.1. GTDB lineage: Bacteria > Bacteroidota > Bacteroidia > Chitinophagales > CAMDFR01 > CAMDFR01. The sequence goes on from CANHVE010000102.1 coordinate 8,639, forward strand.
CCTACAAACTTAGGACCTGCATATAAGCGATTCGGACTATAAACACCATTTTTATCTTTGTATAACATTTTTTGAGTATAATAAATAGTATATGGAATTTTAAATGCACCTACACCACCTCTATATTGCAACATGTTTTTACTTAAAATCATTTGGTCTAAATTGCCCCATTCACCTCTATAAAAATGAGAACCTTTTACGATAGTATCCGTTGGATTAGCTTCACTTATATTATATAAATCGCTTTTTTTATCGTTAATTTCTTTATAGCTAGTAGCTCCTAGTACTTTTGAAATACTTTTATCCGTTGGGTAATCGTTAAAATCTCCCATGATTATAATATTTGCTTCCGGGTCATTTTTTAAAAGATTAGCTGTACTTTCCTTTAAAATGGAAGCCGCTTTTAGTCTTCTGTATTCACTTTCCACTTGACCTTCTCTTCTACTTGGCCAATGATTGACATATACTTGTAAGATCGTACCAGTAGTAGTTTCAAATGTAGCATGAAGAATTAAACGAGTTCTAAAATCAGGAACTGTATCTACTGTTACATATAAATATTCTTCTTTTATTAGTTTTGCTAAATCCTTATTATAAATCAAAGCCACATCAATTCCTCTATCATCTGGCGAGTTTTGATGTACAATGCCTAAATTATACTTTTTCAAACTCGCTTGATTAATTAAATCTTGAACTACATTACGATTTTCAATTTCTGATAGTCCGATGAATAGTGGAGCGTCATTTGA
>CANHVE010000103.1 GCA_947464015.1 Saprospirales bacterium
AATAAAATGATTAATGCTTTTGATGAGATGATTCATCATAAGCTCTATGATTTGGAGATAGAGCCAAGTAAGGCGTTATGGGCAAATATTGAAGAGGCCGTTCAAACTGGAGAGCCTATACAAAAAAATAAAGATCGTTCAAGATATTTCTTGTTATTACTAGCATTTGTTTCACTAATTGGTATTTCAGGTACCTCTTCTTTTTATATATTAAACTCAAGTTCATCAAATAAACAAGCAACAACTAATAAAGGCAATGCCAATATGTTCGCATTGGCTTATAATCAAGTAAATGGATTAAGTTCAACTATTCCATTTAAAAACTCTAATTATACATCTAAAAATTATCATTCAAATACATCAAATGATAAATTTAATGTTAGTCATGTAGTTGTTAATAGCGATAATACAAAGCATATCTATTTAGAAACTATTGCTCAAGAAAAATTAGATCTTTCTAAATTGGCTGAAGTGAATAGAATTAGTAATTATAAAGATGTTCCAGTTCTTTATATGAATGAATTAGCCCTAGCGAATATGCCTGCAAATTTCAATAATCTAACTCATGAAGCAGATCCTATTTTTATCAATAATAGACCAAATGTAAAAGGATTATATTTTGGTGCACAAGCACAAAGTGGTGCTAATATGATGACTAAAAATAATACACAGAATAAAATGTTAGGTTCAAATATTATCTATGCTCCTAATATCTACAATAAAGCAGGTGTGATTGTAGGTTATAATATCACGAATAGTGTTGGTGTACAAAGTGGCATGAATTATATCAGAGAAAATATTTCATATACAAGTTCTATGTATGATGCTGCTACAGGAGGTAAATTAAAATTATCTTATGTAGAATTGCCAATTATTGTAAAATATAGAAGCAATTGGGTGGGTCCAAAAAATAAAACAAATGCTGTGAATATTTATTCAGGATTATCTTATTCCTATCTAGTAAGAGCAGAAGCTAAGTTTAATAATGAAAAATTATTTAAATACAATAATAGAAACTACAACGCTAAAGACTATTTGCCAAATAATAACTTGAACTTTATCGCTGGAATTGAATACCAAATTTACCTTAAAAACAATTTGGCTATTAGTGTAGGTGCAGAAGCTAAATATGGCGGAAGCGCTAAAGAATTGAGCAATTGGACTCAGAAAAACACAAGTGCCTTTACTAACGTAGGAGTTGGGGTGAATACAACCATTACTTTTAGTACTAAAAAGCAAGTAAAATAATACTCTATCCTTACTTTTTTATAAATAATTCTATAATATACAATGAAATGGAATACATACAATAAATATGTAAAAATTTCAATTGTTTTATTCTTCTGTATAATCTTTATTTCAATCGGTTTTATACCTTCACAAGAGTTAATCATTCCTGTAGATGGAGCGAGTGCAAATAATTATAATCCTACTTCATTTTGGTACTATCCATGGGGGAAAAGCGGTACGCATAAAGGAGTAGATATATTTGCAAGCATCGGCACTAAAGTAATAGCACCTTGTTCTGGAATTATTGTACGTTGTGGTAAAAATAATTTAGGAGGTAATTATGTATTAATGTTGAGTTCAAAATGGCGTTTGCATTATTTTGCACATCTCAATGCTCGATATACCAGTTCATTTAGTTATGTAAAACAAGGAGATGTTATAGCAGCGGTAGGTGATAGTGGAAATGCAAAAGGGAAAAGTCCACATTTACATTATGAAGTAATGACGATGCTTCCATACTTTTGGCAAATAGATTCGGCACCTCAAGGATATAAGAAAATGTGGTATATCAATCCAATAAATTGTTTCAGCAATTATAGTAAATAAACTATTTAAATCCTTTATGCTCTCTTATTTGATCAAATGCTTCTTGTATAGCCATAAATTTTTTCTTGGCTTGTTCTTGTTCTGCTTTAGTTGATTTAATCCATTTATCAGGATGGTATAGAAGTACATTTTTTCTATAAGCCGATTTAATTTCTTCAGGAGTACTAGTTTTTGAAATACCCAAAACGGCATAATGAATTTCTATACTTGAATATGAAGTATACGAACTGCTTTGGTTTTGGTAAGATGATTCGTATTCATTTGCTTTATAATATTCATTTTTCAACGCTTCAAAATCAGACATACTCACATATAGAGCATAAGCAATTCGACGAATAGCAAGCACTTCAGGAGCGGTTATTCTACCATCAGCAAGAGCGACATTGAATAAAAAATCGATAACTTTAGCACGATGTTCAATTTGATAATAGTAGATAACACGTCTACAACCATCTTCATAGGATATATTTTTATCAAGTAATCTATGTAAAAGGGTTAATCGTTGATCTACATGATATGCATCAAAGTTCTTTAGTAAAAACCGTCTTATATAATCCACTTGTTTTTCTGGAGCGATAGGGTCGACTTGTATAATATAAGCAGCTAAATAGATTAAGCCAATATCTGCATTATCTGCATGATTACTGATTCGTCCTTTGTTTACATACCTATTATATTTATTATCGCGATCATCATCTAATTCTTTATTTTCTTCCGTACTTAATTGAATCAAATAAAATGCTATTAATATAATACCTGCAACTAAAGGATTATGTGTAAAATAAATTGCAACAATAAATACTACCCATTTAATGTAAGTCCACATACGATTTCAAAGATAGTCTAAATTTCTTTTTCATACTTTTGCAAAATGAAATTAGAAACGCTTTTTCATAATGCTATTTCTTATACCTTACTATTCAAATCTTTTGAAGAATTGACATTAGAAGAATTATATGAAATTATTAAAATTAGGCAAGAGGTATTTGTAGTAGAACAAAATTGTGCATTTATTGATTCTGATGGTTATGATAAAAAAGCCATTCATCTAATGTTAAAGAATGAACAAGGACATTTAATTGCCTATGCACGTTTGTTAGATAAAGGGATTATTTATAAAGAAGCAACTATAGGAAGAGTATTAACCCTAGCCTCAGCCCGAAAATTAGGATTAGGACGCATCGTATTTTTAAATGCTATATCTGGATTGTATACTTATTTTGGAAAGCAGGCAATTAAAATTCAAGCACAAAGTTATTTAGTCGATTTCTATAAGAGCTTTGGATTTGAAGTTATATCTGAGGCTTATTTGGATACAGGCATTTATCACAATGATATGATGAAGTATGAATAATCGATTCAAAACAATAGGAAGTTCTCTGTTTTTCTTATTCGTTGGAATATGCTGCATCTATTTCTCTCTTAAAAATCAAGATTTTAAAGCACTTTCTCAATCCATTCGAAGTGTACATTATATTTGGTATATACCGGTTTTAATATGTACTTTATTCTGTCATTATTTTCGCACCAAAAGATGGCAATTATTATTAGAAGTACAATCGTATAAACTTCCAACATTAGATGTATACAATGCCTTAATGAGTGCTTATTTAGTGAATTTTGTGACAGGTAAGCTAGGTGAATTTTATCGATGTGGGGTTTTATTTAAAAAGAACCAAGTACCTTTTAGTTTTTCTTTAGCTACTGTAGTGATAGAGCGAATTATAGATGTGCTAAGTTTATTCACTTTATTTATACTTTCTATTTTTTTATTTCATGAGAGTGTTTATCATTTTATTCAAGAATTCGTTTCTCCTTTATTAGACAATCTTCGTACTCATAGTATCTATATTTATGTAGTACTAGTGTTTTCTATAATAAGCGCCATATTCATCGTGTTTTATAGAAAATCGATTCGTCAATTTTTGGAAACGAAGCTGAAAAATTTTACAGATGGATTAATTAGTATTATAAAATTGAAAGCCAAAAAAAAGTTTCTATTGTATACTATTTTGATTTGGTTGATGTATTTAGGTATGACTTATTTTTGGTTTTTTGCGTTTACGGATGCACATTTAACCATACAAACCGCTTTATTAGTAATTGTATTAGGTGGCATAGGAAGATCTTTACCAATCCCTGCACATGGCTTAGGGGCCTATCATATCTGTGCTTCCTTTGCATTAACAGCCTGTTTGGTTCAAGCTACAGAAAGTTTAAGTATTCCAATAGTTATACATGCCGGACAAACCTTATTTTACTTGATATTTGGCTCATTGAGTATGGTTTATATTGGGTTTCAAACTATCACATTAAAAAATGAGGATTAATATTGTAGTTAATTCGAAATTTATTTGTTAATTTTACGTAGCAAAAAAAATAAACTCATTATTCACTAAAACAATTAGAACTTGGCGTTAACACAAAATTCAAAAACCCCGTATAACAGATTTAATCCCCCACAGAAAAAAGAAGAACACCGAATCAATTCGGATATTAGAGTTCCAGAAGTAAGATTAGTTGGTGAAAATATTGAACCAGGAGTATATAGTACTCGTGAGGCATTACGAATGGCAGAAGATGAAGGAGTAGACTTAGTTGAAATTTCCCCTAATGCAGTACCTCCTGTATGTAGACTTATTGATTATACAAAATTCTTGTATGATAAAAAGAAGAAAGAAAAAGAGATCAAGAGTAATTCACAAAAAACGGTAATCAAAGAAATTCGATTTACACCGCATACGGATGATCATGATTTCGATTTTAAAGTAAAACATGCTGAAAAATTTTTAAAAGATGGTTCGAAAGTAAAATGCTATGTGCAATTTAAAGGAAGAGCTATTGTGTTTCAAGATATGGGTGAATTATTACTTTTAAAATTTGCAAAAAGTTTGGAAGATATAGGTTTACCAGAACAGTTACCAAAACTAGAAGGTAAAAGGATGTTTATGATTATGAATCCTAAAGCAGCAAAAAAGAAATAAATATAACTATCATACAGAATAAAGCTATTGAGATAATCAATAGCTTTATTTTTTTAAATTAAATAAATATGAAAATAGGATTTTACGGAGCTGCTAAAGAAGTAACTGGATCTAAACATTTAATTTACCTGGAAAGTGGTACACAATTTTTACTAGATTGTGGTTTGTTTCAAGGCAGTGGTGAAGAAATTGAAGAATGGAATAAAAATTTTGGTTTTGATCCTAAACAAATACAATTTGTCATTTTATCACACGCCCATATCGATCATTCAGGATTATTACCAAAGCTGGTAAAGGAAGGATTTACAGGCAAAATTTATTGCACTGATGCAACAAAGGATGTAACGGAAGCATTACTTGAAGATAGTGCCAGTATTCAACAAAGTGATATAAAGTTTATCAATAAACAACGATTTGCAAAAGGCTTAAGTCCATTAGAACCACTCTATGAAAAATCAGATGTCACACAAACCATTAATAAAATAGTTACTGTAAATTATAATGAAACCTATTCCATCTCTGAAGAAGTACAAGTGCTTTTTACAGATAATGGACATATTTTAGGAAGTGCAGCAGTTAATTTAATTATTACGGAAGGCTCCAAAAAAACACGACTTACTTTCACGGGTGATATAGGAAGATATAATAATCATATACTGAAATCACCACAAGCATTTCCACAAGCAGATATTATTCTAACGGAAAGTACTTATGGCGATAAAATACATGATCCAGATCCTAATTTAAGATACAAATTATTAGAGATTATTACTGATACTTGTTTGAAGCGAAAAGGAAAATTAATCATCCCAGCTTTTAGCGTAGGTAGAACACAAGAATTATTATCGGCATTGAATGATCTATCATTTGAGAATAAGTTGCCTAAAATAAAAACATATGTAGATAGTCCTTTGAGTGAGCGTGCTACAGATATTATGGAAGCGCACCCAGAATGTTATAATGATAAGATGTTAGATTTTATTCAGAAAGACCCTGATCCATTTGGATTTAAAGGTTTGACTTTTATTCAAAGTAAAAGTGAAAGTCAAGCTTTAAATGAGCGCAATGAGCCTTGTATCATCATTTCTGCAAGCGGCATGGCCGAAGCAGGAAGAGTGAAACACCATATATTACATGGCATAGAAAATAGTAGAAATACCATATTGTTTGTGGGCTATTGTTCTCCATATAGTTTAGGAGGCAAGTTAGTTTCAGGTGCCAAAGAAGTACGAATTTTTACTAATTATTTTAAAGTGCGTGCAAGTATCAAAAAACTAAATGGATTTTCGGCACATGGTGATTATGTAGAAATGCTGAAATTTTTATCGGCACAAGATGTTTCAAAAGTGCAACGATTGTTTTTAGTACATGGTGAAGAACCAGTGATGAATGTATTTAAATGCCATTTAGAAGCAGCTGGATTTAGTAATATCTATATGCCCAATTATAAAGAAATTGTAAGTATCTAAACCTATTACTAGCATTCTAAAATAAATATCCTTGAAAATATATTTGATTCCAGGTTTAGGTGCAGATGGTAGAATGTATGAATCGCTCATGCAATATTTGCCAGATGCAGAAGTGCTTGATTGGTTTGTACCTATGCCAGATGAAGAATTTAAAGACTATATAGACCGTTTTAGTAAACAAATCAAGACGAAAGAGCCCTTCGCTATTATTGGAAATTCTATGGGCGGTATTATTGCAGTGGAACTAGCTAAAAGACTGAAACCAGATAAAATAATTATCATTTCTTCGGTAAAATGTAGAAAGGAATTACCACATTTTATTAGGTTGGGAAAATATATTTCTTTATTCAGAAGCACTACAGGTAAATTTTATAATGTAGTAAATAGAGCTATTGTGAAATTATTACAACTTCGCAGTGAAAAAAAATTTTTACAATTAGCGCTAGATATGAGTAAAGATGCTGATCCAGAGTTTATGTCGTGGGCCATTAAAAAAGTCATGCAATGGGATAACAAAACCTATCCACACGATATCATACATATACATGGTACACGTGATACCTTGTTTCCAATCCTATATATTAAAAATTGTATTCGAGTAAAAGGAGGTACACATTTGATGATGATGGAGCGAAGCGATGAAATTAATTCCTTAATACTAGCGGCACTTCAAAAGTAATAATTCAACTACTAGATTATCTTAATATGAATTTTATTTATAGATATAGCATTTTAGCTTATTTTATAGTAGATTTGAAAAACGTATACTATGTTTAATACGATTAAGTTATGGAGCTACACGAAATAGAAGAGCAACAATACAAAGAACATATTTCGAAAGAACTATATGACATCTTATCTTTACGTATGAATAAAGATAGGTCTTGTATTGATTTATGTGATAAGGTATTGGAACAAGCAAAGATCTCCAATAATCAATTATTGATGGTTGAAATACTGAATGAAAAAACCAGTATTTACTATCATTTTTTCAGTGACTATAAAAAAGCTTTACAATTAGCCTTACAAACCTTACATCTATGTTTAGATGATCCTGCTTTTTCCTTAGCTAAAATAAATTGTACAAGTAATATTGCTATCATTTATTCTTTTTTAGGTGAGCTTACCCTTTCACGCAATCATTATACGGAAGCGATTAGGTTATTAGAAAAGATACCACAACCCAATCACTATATCAAAAAGTTGTTAGGGAATAATTATTTCAATCTAACAAATCTTTACAAAGACACCGCTTATAATGATACACGTATTGGATATTTGAATAAAGCAAAAGACTACTTTCTTGAGATTAACTATAAGTTAGGCTATGCACGATGTTTAAATTCTTATTCAATCTATCATCCAGATTATAAAAATACAGAGTTAGGTTTGAACACCTATATTGAAGCCGAACAACTTTTTAGAGAATTGAATGACACTAGAGGTAGAGGGGTTGTATTATCAAACATGGGTTTATATTATTCAAATCATGGAGAATTTGAAAAAGGCATTGATTGCTTGAATACATCAGTGGATTTACTAGAAGCGTTAGGCCAGAAAAAATTCATGATTAACGCCTATCAAATTAGAGGGATAGCATATTCGAACAATAACTTTTTTGAGGAGGCCATTCAAGATTTTAAAAAATGTAAACAGTTAATTGAAGAATCGGAAAGCAGAACAGATTTATTAGCTTTATATCAAGAATGGAGTTATGTATTACAAAAAATGGGTAATTATGAAGAGTCGTTATATATGCTTCATAAATATATTTTAGTTAAAAATGAAATTGAGCAATTTGATAAAAAATCGGCTTTAAGCGAAGAAAAAATTGCTTTCGAATTATTAGAAAAAGAAAAAGAAGCTAATTTTTTACGTAAAAAAAATGAAGAGATTCAAGCGTATCTTTATCAGCTAGAACTTACCAATAAAGACTTACAGCGATTTGCACATATCGCTTCTCACGATTTACGTGAACCACTTCGAATGGTTAATTTATTTGTACAGAAGCTAGAAAAGAGTATGGCCGAAACCGCTAATACCGATCAAATAGCCTATTTTAATTATATAAAATTAGGGGCAAGAAGAATGTATAGCTTGATAGATAGTGTACTTAATTTAAATAATATTCATCCAATAGTTAAAAAAGAAGCTGTAGATATTAATGCGATCATTGAAGAAATTCAAATTCAATTATATGCCGCCAATAAAGAAAAACAAATTGATATCAAGTATGAGGACTTACCTATTTTAATGGCAGATAAGAATTTATTGTTTCAAGTATTTCAAAATCTGTTATCCAATAGTATAAAGTATAATAAAAGCGAAAGAGTGCTTATTACCATTTCTGCCAGAACCAATGAAGAATTTCATGAGATAAGAGTGGCTGATAATGGCATTGGTATAAATGAAGATTACAGAGAAAAAGTATTTGAAATATTTCATCGTTTAAATGCTAAAAACGAATTTGAGGGTACCGGTATCGGACTCACTATCGTAAAGAAAATAATTGATACCTTAAAAGGGAAAGTATATATTGATCAGAATTATCCATCAGGTACTGTATTTATATTGCAATTTCCAGTTTAGCTTTCATTCAATTAATAATTAAGAATTAATAATTAATAAAAAAGTCACGCGATAGCGTGACTTTTTTATATCTAGTAGATTTATGATTAATTTTCCAGATAATTTGGCATCTCTTTTTTAGTTTTGACGAAAAAAATAAGCTACATTCAGCAAACATAATATACCACAAATCAATAAATATTTAAATTCTTATTTTTTAATTACTAATTCTCAAACCTTAATTCTCAATTCTTAATTGAATTTAATGGTTCACCACTAATTTCTCCCTCTTGCTTCCACACTGAATGATATAGGTTCCAGCATTCCAAGATTCGGTATTTACTATGAATTTATTTGAGATAGTTTCACTCTCAAATACTTTACGGCCATACATATCGAAGATATTCAATGGCTCAGTAGGATAGCCTTCTAGCTGAATGAGTACTTGGTGATTGGCAGGATTAGGATACATAATCATACGCATGATTTGATTAGAAATCATACCACCAACTACTTGTACAGTTGTAT
>CANHVE010000104.1 GCA_947464015.1 Saprospirales bacterium
CATAATACTATTTTTTATACTTATCTTTGTATCGTCAAGTAGCTGATGATGATGATTACTAACTAAAGCCTAGTTCAATATCAAAAGCAAAAAATATATTTAAAACAAAACAAAAAAAATGAAAGCAACAATTTTAACAGCCATTTTCTCATTAGCCTTATTTTTTAATTCGAATGCTAATCTAGTAGTAAAAGAAAAAACCGTAGTAAATTATATTGAATATTGTGCAAAAGGAGAATTCGATAAAATCATCGGATTATATGATGCCGATCTAGCAACTTTTATTGCACCCGAAGAAATTAAAACTACTTGGAATACTACCGAAAATAATAGTGGAAAATTTATTTCTATTAAAGAAATGAAAACTACTAAAGATGGTAAATTCGATATTAGTCAAGTAATATGTCAATTTGAAAAAGGTACTTGCCAATTCACTTTCATTTTTGATGAAGAAGGAAATTTAAAATCAGTAGTGAAAAGCTACTGCGCCAAATAAAAATTATCTGAAAGCCATTAAAACAAAAAAGTCCATCAAAACAAAACATTCACAAGAGAGATAAGCGGGTGATCATTATTCAGCCAAAAAACGAAAACAAAACAAATGACACTCGCTATATCACTCAAAAAAAAAATGACGAAACATGAACGCATATCTTGAAAATACTCGAACCCAAATGAAAAAAGGCATACTCGAGTTTTGTATTTTAGCTGTTATCAGCGAAAAAGAAGCTTACGTATCCGAAATACTCGAACGATTAAATGATTCTTCTATGGTGGTGGTAGAGGGTACCTTATATCCTTTATTAACTCGATTAAAAAATGCTGGATTACTCAGCTATTTATGGAGAGAAAGCACTTCAGGACCTCCGCGAAAATATTATACCCTTACAGAAGAAGGAAAAGAAGTTTTAAAAGAATTGAACAATACCTGGAATGAAATAAGCACCGCCATCAATAAAGCCACAAATAACAAATAAAAAACCCACTATAAAATTTAAAAAATGAAAACAACAGTTAATATAAACCTAAACAAACAAGCCTTCATTATTGATGAAGATGCGTTCCATAAATTAAATTCGTATATACAAAATATTAAAGCTCGTTTTAATAATGAAGTAGAAGCGAATGAAGTGATTGAAGATATTGAAGCTCGTATAGCGGAATTATTTTCTAAAAAAACTAATACGCTGAAACCTGTAGTGGACATCAATATGGTGGATGATATCATTCAAAAATTAGGTAGACCAGAGGATATTTTCATGGAAGATGAAGCTGAAACAAAACAAAACAATGCTTCTCAATCGACTATTAATTCAGGATCTCGTAAATTGAATAGAAAATTATTCAGAAATCCAGATGATAAAAAAATAGCTGGTTTAATCAGCGGAATTTCTCTTTACTTAGGTTTTGAAGACACAACTATATCTCGTATTGTAGTAATAGCAACTATTCTTTTATTAATGCTAGTTTCAAAAGGAAGTGTGCTACCATTTGCTATCATCATATATATTATTCTATCGATGGTTATTCCATTAGCGAACACCGCCTCTGAAAAATTACAAATGCGTGGCGAAGATGTGAACTTAAACAATATCAAAAATAATGTAGTGAATGAGATGAATAAAGGCATGAATCAAGCTTCTAATCTAGGACAAAAGTTTGTATCGTCTAGCAGCTCTGGTATCAAAGACTTATTTAGCATCCTTGGTAAATTGATTGCAGGTTGTTTTGTGTTTAGTAATATTACTTCATTATTCTTTTCAATTCTAGTTTTCATTGTAATTCTAGTAGGCGCTAATTCAGATATCGCTAAAATGTTTGCTACGAGCGTAGCCGATATTCATATTGCTAATATTGGTCTCTTATTAGTAGGAATGGTTCCTTCTATTGCTATTATTTATTTTGGATTACGTTGGATATTAGGAAATACAGTTCGTCGTCCTGGATTAACTTGGGTTTTATTAGCTCTATTTATTATTGGTTCAATCATTATTGGATATGAAGCGGCTATACAAGTAAAAGAATGGCATATCAATAAAAAAGTAGTAAATGAAGTAAATATTAAAACGGTAAATGCCGATACTATTTTCATCTATGCTAATCATAACAAAAACATCAATAACGATGGGACTAATTTCACTTTCGGTAAAATGGAAGTAAATGGAATCAGTAAAATTGGAGAAGATATTTTTTGGCAAAACGCCGAGTTAGATATTGAAAAGGGTGATCATTTAAGTTTGACTAAAAAACTTATTACCCAAGGTAGCAGCGATGAAAATGCATTAGATAAAATTAGAAATATTCATTATAGTTTAACTTCTGATAGCAACTCTATTCATTTTGATGACTATTATAGCTTCCCAGCAAAAGATAAATTTCGTGCTCAAAAAGTAAAAATGTTATTAGAAGTGCCTGTAGGTAAAGTGATTTACTTAGATATCAGTACTAAAGATTTTATTTATGATATCGATAATGTAACGAATACCTATGATAAAAAAATGGTTGGTCACTATTGGATTATGACTGAACAAGGCTTAAAATGTTTAGATAAAAAATTTAAAGATGAATATGCTGATGAGGAAGAAACAGATGAGGAAATTAAAAAAGATTTAGATCAAGCAGCTGATAGTCTGAAAAATGATTTAAAAAATGCTGAAAATGTAAACATCAATATTGATAAAGATGGATTGAGTTTGAAAGTAGATAAAAAAGATGGTAGCGATTCAAAAATCATTATCAAAGACAATAACAATAAAGGGGCTGACATCAAAATAGAAAAAAATGGTGTCGAAGAAAAAGTGATACACATTAAAGACAACAAATAGTTTTCTCATAATAGTTTTCTTATAGTGGTCTTGTTAATATAAGCCTGTAATTTTTACAGGCTTATAATTTTTAGTAATTTTGTAATTAAAGCCAAAAACAAAATATGAAAAAGCAAATTCTTAGCTTATTCTTTATAAGCATGAGTAGTTTCGTTATTAGCCAAACTACTTATAAAGGTCATGTCATTGACGATAAAAATCAAGCCATTCCTTTTACGAGTATCTCCCTCTTAAATCAGGATTCAAGCCTCATCGCCTCTACACAAACGGATGTAGCAGGTTTATTTACAATAAGCAGCAATCAAACCACTGCTTATTATGTAAAGGCATCCTATATTGGATATAATGTGGGCTTCGTCAAACTAGCAAACAATGCAAATTTAAATGATATTCAAATCAAACTTATTCCCACTAGCAAAAATTTAAAATCAGTAGATGTAATCGCTGAAAAAAAAGCTATTCAAAACAATATCGATAAGATTGTCATCAATGCTGATAAACTTGCTGTAGCAGCCGGTGGTAATGCTACCGACATTTTAAAAAGCGCTCCTGCCGTAACCGTTGATATCGATGGAAATGTCTCTTTACGCGGTGATAAAAATGTATCTATTTTAATTAACGGTTTACCTGCTACTCGTTATGGATCGGATGTGACGAAAGTATTGCAAGCGATGAATGCTTCTGATATTGTAAGCGTAGAAGTAATCAATAATCCAGGTGCTAAATATCGTTCGGAAGGAAGTAGTGGGGTGATTAATATCGTGACTAAAAAGAAAAAGAAACCAGGTGTTAATGGTTCTATTGAACTGAATGCTACGGCCAATCCTGATGGCAATGGAAATGCGCAACTAGGCTATAGCAATGATCAAATTGATATCAATGCTTCTTACTCAGCTCGTTTCTGGAATGGTCATCCGAATAATGATTATACTACATTTATTCAATCGCCCGATACCAATTTTTATTATGAATCAAGTTTTAAAGGCATCAATCAAAACTTAGATAATAATGCTTCTTTAAATATTGGAGTGAATATCGATAGTAATAATCGAATAGATGTGGGTGGATGGTTATTTAACTTTACTGGATATCAACCAAACACGATCAATAATACCTTCTTTACTAGTGAGGGAAATGCATTTTTAAATACGCAAGGCAAATCAAAAGTAAATTGGAACGGAACTTTCTGGGGGGCGTATATCAATCATACGTATACAGGGAAAGACATGAGTACTATAAGCTCACAACTTTTTTATAGTCGTGGACAATTTAATGGAGGTAGTAGAAATGTTGAAAATAATTTATCTAATTCGTCTAGTACGCCTTATGGTATTAGAACGAGTAGCCAAGAAAATGGAAATGATTTTGATGTGAGTATTGATTATTCTAAACCTCTTTCTGAAAATAGTTCCATAGATGCTGGTTTTGTATCCGACAATGACTTCAGTTTAAATCGTAGTAATTTATTTAATTATTTAGAAACACAATATTCAGGTTTCCCATTGTATAGCTATAAATGGAATTATCGTTTGCATATCAATGGAGCTTATCTTTCATTTAATAGTTCTTATAATGGATTGAATTACAAATTGGGATTACGTGCTGAACAAACTGATTTTAAAGGTGTTTCCACTGGTTCGACACAAAATATTAAAGGCGATTATATCAGCTTCTTCCCTACGATTCATTTGAATTATACCTCTAAGAAAAATGATAGCTATACATTGAGCTATAGTAGACGAATTAATAGACCTGAAGTATGGCAATTATCTCCGTGGACTTTCAGCGGTGATACACGTATCAAAGAATTAGGAAATCCGAAATTAAAACCTGAAATCATTAATTCATTTGATTTCACCTATATGAAATCCTATGATAAAGGAAGTATCGTTACTTCATTTTATTATCGATTAAAACAAAATACTTTTACAAGTATCAATACAGCTGATGCTGATGGAATCGTTTATCAAACCCTTTCAAATGTTGCCACAGCACATAATATTGGATTGGATTTATCTTTTCAATGGTCACCTAAAAAATGGTATAGCACCACGTTAAATATCAATCCACGTTTCGAAGCTATTGAAGAAAACAGAAATATCAACTATAAAAATTTCTCCTATTTGAATATGGATTTAAATTGGATTATGAACTTCAATCCCACTAAATGGTGGTTGATTCAAACTCAATACGGTTTTACCCCTAAACAAAAATATCTACAAGGTACGATGAAAAGCTCTCATGGCTTAGATATCGCTATGCGTTGGAAAGTCTACAAAAATAATTTTGCTATCACTTTAAAATGCACCGATATTTTCTTTACGCGTAGATATACGGGGTCTTTATATACTGCCGATAACTATCAATTATTTAATAGCAAATATCAATCTCGTGTATTGAGTCTTGGATTTATTTACCGATTTGGTATGGGCAACGGCAGAAATAAAGAAGAGAATTTGTTGAGAGATAATAATGGCGGTGGCGGTAGAGGAGTGAGATAATTTTTTCACGCTGTAGCGTGAAATAATTAATAATTAAGGATTAAGAACTAAGTGGCGCAATAGTTTGAATAAATTATTAATTCTTAATTCTTAATTAATTAAGGTCGTTGTTTCTTTGCGCTTGATTTTATTGGTCTCGGTATATAGAAAATGGGCTAATACATAAATCTCTTTAGGCACTTCGTATTTAGACAATAATGTATGCATCGATTCTAGTAAATATTTTTTATCTACTACATCAGCAGCTTTTGATTCAATGAGTAAAATCAATTTTTCTCCTAGTAATGGATCTGGTATCGAACTAAGAAAAAAAGGAAATTGTATCAAGTGTTGAATCTTTGCTTCAATCAATTCAGGAATTATTTTCACGCCTCCACTATTGATCATATAGTCTTTTCGACCTTGCCATATAAATTGATTAGCACGTATCAATTCAACTATATCATTCGTCTGTAAATGATGAACTCCTATAGCTGGTGCGTCTATCCATAAACAATGAGAATCATCTACTCCTATTGTAATTCCATCTAGCAATGTATAAAAAGGTTCATTTGTATTTATATGCTGTAAGGCAATATGACTAATGGTTTCGGTCATACCAAAACTATGATAATATTGTGTTTGCTGTTGTTGCAATAGTTCTCTCAAACTAGAGCTAATACTCGCTCCACCAATGAGCAAGGTTTTAATATAGGCATTTCCTGCTTTATGTTTCTCTACTAATTTCATCACTTGCATCGGAACAGCTGCACAAAAATCTATAGGAAAATCTATTTTATTTAAAGCATCTGAGGTGGGTTCACTATAGCTCAATTGCATCTCTCCTATCAATGCGCGCACTATCATCATTTTGGCACCAATATACTTGGCGTGCATACAAAGATGTAAACGATCATGCTTTTTTAATTGAAAAAAATCGATTGTTTTTTGAGCACTTGCAATGGCCTGTTTTTTTAAGATGTTTATTTCTTTCGGAATACCTGTACTCCCACTAGTTTTATTGATAAATGCATCTGTTTCTCTACTTACAAATACCGATATAAACGCCCAAATAGCTTGCTCCCATTCGGGTACAGCATTATCCTCTTGCATTTGTTTTGCCTTGATTAAAAGCTCTTCCTCCGAATAGGTAGTATGTTGAATAATATAGTGCATTACATTATAGTTGTATAATCGATTGATTGCGTCGTATCGAAATATAAATGTCCTTGTTCGATATATAAGGGCGAATCGATATTATTCGTATATAATTGTCCGGTGCCTAATCCATGTGTCATAGCACTACTATCTTTCAATTGGGCAGTCCACTGAGCAATCGCATTCAACCCTATATTACTTTCTAATGCAGAGGTAATCCAATAAGGAATTTGATTGATACGCGCTAATTGAATCCACTCTTCGCATCCACCAAAACCTCCATGCAGACTGGGTTTTAAGATGATATAATCAGATTGAATATGCTGTATCAATTTCGCTTTTTCTTTCAAGCTTACTACGGGTATCAATTCTTCATCTAGCGCAATCGGTATGATTTTTTGAGCACATAAATCACGCATCGCATCTAGTTGCCCTGCCGCTATGGGTTGCTCTATCGAGTGGATATCATAAGCACTCAATTGTTTCATTTTTTCTGCAGCTTCTTGTACTGCAAATGCACCATTAGCATCTAATCGTAATACTAAATCATTTTCTTTATAGGTAGTCCGAATCCATTTTAAAATAGCTAATTCTTCTTCAAATGTATTCGCTCCAATTTTTAATTTCACTACTTGATATCCTACAGCTAATTTTTCTTCTATTTGCTTTTTCATCGATTCAATCGAACCTATCCAAATCAAACCATTAATCGGAATACTACTCTTTCCTTCAGTGAATGTGCTAGGAAATAAAATGGAAGTCGATTGGTTTTTCAATAATAATAAAGCCGATTCTAAAGCGAAGGCAATACTCGGATATTTGAATCGTATCGTGGCAATTTGATTTATAAATTCATTGATATTTTTACAAACTTGTTCCAGAAAAAATTCAAAATGTACATGGGCATCTATACTCAATCCATCTAAGGGACCAGCCTCACCAATAGCTATATTGCTTGGGTTATCCAGCTCTTTTAGTATAATAAAATAACTATATTTTTCAGTTAATACACTTCGTGAAGTAGCACTTGGTACTTTAAATTGTAATTTATATTTAATGTAAGTAGCTGTTAACATTTAAAAATAACAAGAGATAAAAAATAATATAGATAATAAAAACGTGCTTATCGCCAACATAGGCAATAATGGATTGAAATCTTTGTGTTCGGTTGTTTTATAAACTTTCACTAAATGAATAAAAAAAATTGGGTAACTTAAAACATACAGATAAGAGACCATTAGATTAGCATGCGTATGGGTTAAATACGTAAATAGCAATAAACTTAATAAAGATAAAACAACCAAAAGTAAATGATAAATCTTAGCATTAGCCAAACCCAATTTAATAGCTAAAGTAATTTTATTAGAAGCTAAGTCATTTTCAATATCCCTCATATTATTCAAGTTTAATACGCCTGTAGATAAGCCTCCTATAGTAATTGCTGGTAAAACAAATGCCCAGCGAAAAGCATGTGTATATAAAAAGGAAGTACCAATTACGCCCACCATTCCGAAGAAAATAAATACAAACAAATCGCCCATGGAATTATATCCATAAGCGTTATTTCCTATGGTATATTTAATGGCGGCTACTATTGCAGCTAAACCAACTACTAAAAAAAATAAGGTATAAAGCATATGTTCCCATCCAAAAGAAACATACAATAAGCATAGACCAAAAATGAATGAGCATAGCGCTGATATGATAACTCCTTTTTTCATCGACGCTAAACTAATACTGCCACTCTGAACCGCACGCATCGGTCCTATTCGTTGAGCATTATCGGTCCCTTTTTGTCCATCTCCATAATCATTCGCTAAATTGGATAATATTTGTAATGCTATAGTTGTTATACAAGCAAAAACAAAAATGGAGAAGCTAAAAGCATTTCCTGTAAAAATATCATAATACTTCAAACTCAATGCAGAACCCGTGAATATACATGCCAACGCCAATGGTAAGGTACGTAATCGCATAGCGCTTATCCAACTTTTAACATTCTCTAACATAGGCTAATTTGCTTTATAAATAACTACTAATCAAAGTATTGATTGGTAAAATTATTTTTTTTTGTTATATTTGCACTGCAAATGTAAGGATAAAAGCAACTTAAATTAAGGCTTTTACGTCTCAAAGGTAGATATAGAATTTAAATAGAATGAAAAAGATTTTTGTGGGGGTGGGGTTCAGTTTGATATTATTTCTTGTGGCTTGTACGCCAACTTATACGGTCGATTTAAAAATTAGAAATAATACTACTGATACAATCATTATAGAGTACTTAAGTAAAGGTAAAACTACTAGTACTAAAAAGACATTACAACCAGGTGAACAATTTTCAATATCCAAGTATGATAGAGAAGGAATGGACTTGGAATGGAATACCGTATGGAAATATAAAATCCTAAACGTACAAACCTCTCATGCTATCAAGAGCTGGAAAGATTATAATATCGCAGGTGCTTGGGATATGGAAAATTCTAGATACCGCACCAAAGGTATTTTAATTCTTGAAAACACCGATTTCCTAGCGGATATCAAATAATCCTTTAGTTTTTGAAATACGCATAAGCATTTAAACTGCTCGCTATACAGAGCCATAAAAAATAAGGTAAGATTAATAACACATAATATTTCTCTTGTGTTTTAAATCCATAATAGACCAAATAGCCTACCACCATAGTCAACATCATGATCACTAATAATCCTAATAACATTTGATGGTATTTAAAAAATATGGGATTCCAAATGACATTCAATATCCATTGAAAAATA
>CANHVE010000105.1 GCA_947464015.1 Saprospirales bacterium
TAATAATAGATGTGGTAAGTGTAGAACGGCATTAGCAGCTGTAGAAAAAACGGGAGAAGAATACGAATTGATTGAGTATTTAACCAATACTCCCAGCATCAAAGAATTAGAAATAGTATTAGATAAATTACAACTCGAACCTCTAGATATCATACGAACCAAAGAACCTATTTTTAAAGAAAAGTTTGCTACTAAAAAGTATAGTAAAAAAGAATGGTTAAAAATACTTCATGAAAATCCGATATTGATTGAACGTCCGATTATAATGAAAGATCATTGTGCAGTGATTGCTAGGAGTGAAGAGAAGATAAATGAAATATTAAAAAAATAAAATGAATACTATTCAGATTTTAGTAATTAGTTGCTTGTTTTTTATGGCCTGTAATACAAGTAAACAAAATAAAGTTACAGAAACAAAAAACGAAAAAGAAGTGTCTCCTATTATGGTTGGAAATGATGAGGATGCATATGGATGTAAGCCTTCTACAGGCTATCAATGGTCGGAAATCAAAAAAGAATGTATTCGTATATTTGAAGTAGGCATCAAACTAAATCCTGTTTCAAAAGAGTTAGATCAAACTACTGCTGCATTTATAGTATTCAAATCAGCAACTGAAAAGAGTCAAGTTGAAGTATTTATGCCTAATCATGAGAAGTCCATGTTATTTCAATTGGAAAAAGGAAATCAGTTAGGTAAATGGAAATATGAAAATTATGAATTAATTGAATTTGAAAAAGGCACTTATAAAGTAATTGATTCAACGAATCATTCTCTTTACGAAGGGAAAGAAATGTAGAATGAATTAAACTTATTTTTTTCTTACCGTTCGTTGTTCAATTCTTTTTTCATAGTTAGTACCTTGAAAAATACGTTGAACAAAAATACCTTGTGTATGTATATGATCAGGATCTAATTCGCCTGGTGCTACCAATTCTTCAACTTCTGCAATTGTTATTTTACCGGCAGTTGCAACCATCGGATTAAAATTACGCGCCGTTCCTCTATAAATTAAATTGCCGTGATGATCACCTTTCCATGCTTTTACAATGGCGTAATCAGCTGTTAAAGCATTTTCTAATACATACCATCTACCGTTTATTTCTCTGCATTCTTTGCCATCGGCAATTTCAGTTCCATAGCCTGTAGCTGTAAAGAAAGCAGGAATTCCAGCGCCTCCAGCTCTTAATTTTTCTGCTAAAGTACCTTGGGGAGTTAACTCTACATCTAACTCGCCACTTAATAATTGACGTTCAAATTCAGCATTTTCTCCCACATAACTACTAATCATTTTCTTCACTTGTTTTTGCTGCAACATCAGTCCAATTCCAAAATCATCTACGCCTGCATTATTAGAGATACAAGTCAGGTTCATTATTTTTGCCTTTACTAGTGCATGTATAGTGTTTTCAGGGATACCACATAATCCAAATCCTCCTAAGGCTAAAGTCATTCCATCCATTATACCTGCAATAGCTTCTTCTGCGTTTTTAACTCTCTTATCCATAGTATTTATTATTCTTCAAAAGTACAAATTATGTATTTTCTAATACTAAAATAATGCATAAAAAAAATCTCTATTGAATTTCAATAGAGATTTTATATAGTGGATTAATTTATGAATAAATTAATTTTGATTTTCTTCTGGTTTAGCATCAGGTTTTCTTTCTGGTCTTGGCATTAATGCTTTTCTAGAAAGTTTAAATTTACCTTGACGATCTACTTCCATTAATTTCACTTTTACCACATCACCTTCTTTGAAAACGCCATCCATTGTTTCTAAACGAGCCCAGCTAATTTCAGAGATATGTAATAAACCATCTTTACCTGGCATAAACTCTACAAATGCACCAAAAGGCATGATATTTTTAACTTTTCCTTCATAAGTGCCTCCAACTTCAGGAACAGCTACAATCGCTTTAATTCGATTTACAGCAGCATCTAAACTTTCTTTATTATCAGCACTTACTTCTACAATACCACGCTCATTTTTCTCTTCAATATGAATGACTGCTCCAGTTACTTTTTGGATTTCTTGAATTACTTTACCACCTGGTCCGATAACCGCACCAATAAATTCTTTTAAAATTTCTAAGGTAACAATACGTGGTGCATGAGGTTTATAGTCTGCTCTAGGAGTAGACATGGTTTGAGTAATTTCATTTAAAATATGTAATCTACCTCTTTTGGCTTGTTCTAGAGCTTCTTTCAAAACATCATATGATAAACCATCAATTTTTAAATCCATTTGACAAGCGGTAATACCATCTTTGGTACCACATACTTTAAAGTCCATATCTCCTAAATGATCTTCATCACCTAAGATATCAGATAATACAGCATATTTTCCATTAGGTTCGTTGATTAACCCCATTGCAATACCTGTAACTGGTTTAATAATTTTTACCCCTGCATCCATCAATGCTAAACTTCCTGCACATACAGTTGCCATAGATGAGGATCCATTAGATTCTAAAATATCAGAAACCACTCTAATCGTATAAGCACAATCAGCTGGTATCATATTTTTTAAAGCACGCATAGCTAAATTACCATGACCAACTTCTCTACGGCTTGTTCCTCTTGGAGGACGAGCTTCGCCAGTGGAGAAAGGAGGGAAGTTATAATTTAACATAAATTTGTCGCTGCCTTCAAATACAACCCCATCAACAGTTTGCTCATCCATTTTAGTACCTAATGTAACAGTAGTTAAGGATTGCGTTTCACCTCTAGTGAAAATAGCAGAACCATGTGTACTTGGTAAATAATCTACTTCACTCCAGATTGGACGAATTTCATCTGTTTTTCTACCATCTAAACGAATTCTATCATCTACTAATACATGACGCATCGCATCTTTTTCTACTTTGTGATAATAAAACTTGATTAAGTAAGCTTTTTCTTTTGCTTCTTCAGGAGTTAATGTCGCAACAAATTCAGCTATAACGCCTTTAAATAATTCAGCTCTTTTATGTTTATCAGCCAATCCTTGACGAGCAATATCTTTGCATTTTTCGTAAGTAGCTTTTTTAATAGCTTCATAAAGTTCTAAGTCAGATTTCTCATGACTATAAGTTCTTTTTGTTTTTGCTTTTTCAATTTTATTTCCAAAATCAATAATAGCTTGACATTGTATTTTGATGGCTTCATGTGCTTTCATGATAGCACTAGCCATATCATCTTCGCTAATTTCTTTCATTTCACCTTCCACCATACAAATATCCTTGATATTTCCAGCTACTACCATATCTAAATCAGATTCTTCTGTTTCAGAAATAGTTGGATTAATGATAAATTGACCATTAACACGACCAATTCTAACTTCACTTACAGGTCCATTAAAAGGGATGTCAGAAACGGCAATGGCTGCACTTGCGGCAAGGCAAGCATAACTATCTGGATTGATATTTTTTTCACTTGAAATTAATGAAACTTGAATCACTGTGTTTGCATGATAATCATCAGGAAACATAGGTCTTAATGCTCTATCAATTAATCTACATACTAGAATTTCATGATTGGAAGGTCTAGTTTCTCTTTTGAAAAATCCTCCTGGATATTTTCCAGCAGCTGCAAAATTCTCTTTGTATTCTACTGTTAATGGAAGAAAGTCTACGTTTTCACCTGCTTCCTGATCGCTACAAATAGTAGCTAATAACATTAAATTACCTACTTTTAAAACTACTGAACCATCAGCTTGTTTCGCTAATTTACCAGTTTCTAATTCAATTACTTTACCATCCTCCATAGAGATTTGGTGTTTAATTCCGATTTTACTCATTGTGTTTTTTTTTGTTTTTGTTACATGTATTCGCTCTTCTGTCTATGCCCCTTGCATAGATAATACATTGTAAATTTGATTAAGAGGGGAGATCTGTATGACAATAAAATAAAAAGTGCCTCAACATTTGAGGCACTCTGAATATTATTATTTTCTAAGATTTAATTTTTCGATGATGGCTCTGTAGCGATTGATATCACTAGCCGCTATGTATTTAAGTAGTCTTTTTCTTTTACCTACCATTTTCAATAATGAACGAGTAGAAGAATAGTCTTTTTTATTAGTCTTTAAATGTTCAGAAATATGGTTGATTCTTTCTGTGTAAAGTGCTAGTTGTACTTCGCTTAAACCTGTGTTTTTTTCACTTCCACCATACGTTTTAGCTAATTCTTTTTTTACTTCTTTAGTTACTTGCATTTTTGTTTAATTTTTTAAGGTGTTTTCCTCTTTTACACCCAATTTTTTTTTATTCAATAATTTGAGAAGCAAAAATACTACCTTTTTAAATAAAAAACAAAAATTATTTTTATTATATATTATCGTTTAATAACTTTTCGATTTCTTCTAGTTTTTCGAGCGACATTTTAGAGAGTAGGTTGTTTATTTCTACTTTTTTCTCTTTTCGTCTGATTTTTTGAAGGGGATGATCTTTTCTATCATCAAATAAATCATCGGGTGTCCATTCAAATAAATCATTAGGGGTACAATTTAAAACGGTACATAATTGCTCAATATGATCTAAACGAATTTGATCTACTTTGCCATTTTTATATTTATGTGCTGTAAATGGAACAAAACCATTTTTTACTAGATATTTATAAGGTTGCTCAATTCCTCTAGCTTTAAATATCCGAGACAAATTCATGTGTAACATATACTGCTTATTTTAGAATTCAAATGTACTTATTGCTATAAATTGATAGGAGAATACTTATATACACAAGTTCAAAACTTTTTTATCAAAAGTAGAAATAAGTATTAAAAAAGTACAAAGTGATATTTTAGTAAAAAACAGGTCTTTATTAAATGGAGCATAATAATTCTTTTCAATTTAGGGCAAAAAAAAAATCCCGTTACGCCGAAGCGCAACGGGATTCTATATAAATTGATAATCTTAGTTGATTACTAATTTTTTGATAGTGCTGTTTTCACCACTAGCTACTTTTACAAAGTAAACACCACCTGCAACTGAACCTAAGTTAATTGCTTTTTTGAATGATGATACTTTAGAAGTTGTTTCGCTGTAGATTACTTTACCACTCATATCCATAACGTTGATAGCGATTTCGCCATTAACACCTTCTACGTTAAGTTCGAAAGTACCGCTATTTGGATTTGGATAGATATTTACATTGTTTTCGAAGTTGATATCATTTACACTAGTTAAACATAAAGGATCAGATGCTGCTCTTACTGTAATACTAGCTGTTGTTGCAAATTTACAACCTGCTGAATCTGCTTCTAATTTAATAGTTGCTGGACCAGCTGCAGTAAATGTAAACTCACCATTTTCTAAGAATGAAGTTGTACCTCCACCTGTTACGTTAGTCCATACCCAGTTCCAACCAGTTTTTTTAGCTGAAGTATTAGGGAAAGTAGTTAATTTGTTTACACAAATTGGAGAAGGAATACTGAATCCTACAGTTTGAGTAACACCAGGATATTTAACCTCTACAACATCAGTTGCAGTACAACCTTTGTTATTTGTAACTGTTATTGTATAAACACCAGCAACAACACCAGGGTTAGCAGCTGTAGTTTTTCCATTGCTCCATGCATAAGTTGGACCTGAAGTGATACCACCGATAGAAGCAGCTAAGTTAGCTGTAGATCCACAAGCGATAGTTTGATCAGTACCAGCATTTACTGTAATACCATTAGATTTGATAGTGATTGTTGCAGTAGCTACATCAGAACCTGAAGTAACAGTTGCAGTATAAGTAATAGTACCAGATGCAGGAATTGTTAAAGTAGGATCTTCAACTGTAGTTGAACTTAAACCAGTTGCTGGAGACCAACTAACTGTTGGAGTTCCAGTAAATCCATAAGAAGATAAATCTAATACTGTAGTTTCACCTGGACAACCTTCAGATTTATCAGCGATGATATTTGCACTTGGGTTGATGTTAGCTGTTACTATAGCTTGGAAAGCGATATTTTGAATGTAGAAGTTTTCACATAAGTTATCTTCGATAGTACCGTTACTGTTACAATCGATAGTTACACCGTGATTAATTGCTTGGAATCCAGCTCCAGTTGCAGGTTTGTAGATGAATAATGAGAAACTGTTTTCACCATCACCAAATCTTGAACCTACTTGAGATAACATACCACCACAAGCACCAGCACATGCATCTCTATATCCTGCTAAGTAGAAACACTCATCATCTACTGGACCATAATAATCCATTTGAACTGAGAATGTAGAACCTCTAGGTAAAGAAATATTTGGAGCATATTCTAAAACACCTAAAGTTACAGGGCTTCCACCAGTACCAGGACCAGTTAAAGAAGAATCTGTATAAATAGTATCTGTCCAAACAACTTCAGCTCTAATACCATCAGCATTTGTAATAGTATTTAAAGTATCGTTTTTGTAGATTGTAATAACAAATGTATCCATCATACCTGTAGTATTAATATGACCATAGTAGATATACAATGAATCGATATTTAACTGTGTAGCAGCTGTTGGATATCTGTTGTAAGGGTAAGTTGGATTAGTAGTGAAATCAAATAATGTATCAAAAACTACTGCGCCCCATCTTGTAGCAAAAGAAGAGTCATTTGGAAATCTTTTATTTACATTCCAAACAAATCTTGAATAGTCAGAAGTACTAATTGCTGCGTAATCTGCATCAACCGCATCATAATCAAGCATAAATGTAGTATTTACTGCTCTTGAACCAGATGTGTGTACTGGATTAGTTTTAAAGTTTCTAATAATTCCCATATTAGAAGCAGTTTTTAGAGAGTTACCTCCTGGGATGTGTTGAGTAGCTCCACTAATACTCTGAGCACATACCACTGCTGATATGCAAAAAGAGATAAAAAGTAAAAAATGTTTTTTCATTCTATTTTTTGTTTTAGTTAATAATAATTGTTTTTAGTTTTTGATATTGACAGCAAATTTACAATAAATAATCGAAAAAAAAATATTAATAAACTTTGCTTGTACATTCTCTTAGACCGCACTATTGCGTTATGGGTTGTATGCTATGGTAAAAAGTATTGTAATAAAATTGTCATTTTATTTTTTTTCGTAAAAACATTTCCTACATCTTGGTTCATAACTTTCTTTTTCTCCTAACATAACTTGACCTGAATCATTAGTCAAACGGTACGAGAATACAGCGATATCGCCACATTTCATACAAATTGCATGTACTTTCGTTACATAATCAGCAATCGCCAATAAGTGTGGCATAGGTCCAAATGGATTCCCTAAAAAATCCATATCTAATCCTGCAACAATAACTCTGGTTCCTCTTTCAGCTAATTTTTTGCAAACTTCTGGTAATTCCATATCAAAAAATTGCGCTTCATCTATCCCCACCACCTCTACACCACTTGCTAAAATGAGCATATTATTCGAATTGCTAATAGGAGTAGAGAGTATACTATTTTCATTATGTGACACAATTTTAACCGCATCATATCTGGTATCGATCATCGGTTTAAAAATCTCTACTTTCATTTTTGCAAATTGTGCTCGCTTTAATCTACGTATTAATTCTTCCGTCTTGCCAGAAAACATCGAGCCACAGACTACTTCAATCCATCCTTTTTTATTATTGCGTACAATTGGTTCTATAAACATAATATATGTTGAAAATATAGCGTTCTTCTTTTCGAGAATACTTGTTCTTTTGTATCTCAAAATTAAAACATTATTTATCATGTCTATTGAAAATATTGAGCAATTGATTAATACTTTGCAATATGTTAAAAAACAACTAGTTGAGCAAAATCAAATCTCCTCTATGGATAAAGAAGTACTTAAAAAACAGTTGCTTCAATTTTATGAAACTACTTTTTTTAATACTACCAGTGCCGCAGCTCCCATTCAAGCAACAATTAGTGCGAATACCAATCCTGCACCAGTGAAAGAAATAATTCCTCCTGTTGAACAGATAATAGAAGTATTACCCATATATGAAAGCAGTGTAACTCCAACAATCATCGAAGAAGAAACGATCTCTATGGCTACTGAAAAATCAGCTCCTATAGAACCGGTTTCCACTCCAATATATATACCTTCACCAATACCAAGCAAAGAAAATATTAGTGAAGAAGACCAACGTGAAATGATATTTAGTACTACAAAACAAGAAGAACCTATAGCTGCTCCAAATCACATAGATACTAATTCTATTAATGAACCTGCTAATGCTGGATTGAATGATAAATTCACAACAAATACCTCTTCATTAAATGAACGTTTTCAATCTGCTAGTAGCATAGCTGACAAATTTGAACAGAAAAATAAAAGCATGAATGAAATCATCGATTTAAATAAAAGATTATTATTTGTAGATGTATTATTTAATGGGAATATTCAATTGTACAATCAAGTATTACAACATATCGACGATTATAAATCTGCAAGCGAAGCGATTCATTTTGTAGAATTCAATAAAGCAAAGCTTCAAATCAATGAGAAAAAAGAAACGGTTTATAAATCATTCTTAGAAATCATTCAGAAAAAATTTAGTTGAGATAGGTGTGCTGAAAAGCAATACTGCAAAGCAATAATACAATATATACTATAAATAAAGGAATAGGTATATAACTCTTTATATTTATCTTTAATTTAACTTTTACATATATACTTAATATTATTTTCTCTAGCGTAAATGAAATAAGAGTGCCATATAATACTCCAATGGCCCCATACATAGATAAGAATAATAGGCTTAATAAAACATTTAGAATTAATTCGAAAATAGAAATATACATAATTGCTTTAGTAGCTCTATTTGCCTGCAATATGGTTTGAGGGAAAACACATCTGCTAATAATCAATAATGAACTGATTAAAAAGTATGGAATTGAATCAAGAAATTGATTGCTAAAAAGGATAGGATACCACCAAGTACAAGTTAAGACAAGTAGAATGGTACCGATAAATGAAATATGCATTAAATAGCTACTTCTTCTTTTTAATTCGGCTATTCCTGTGTCTATATGGTCACGTATTGCTGGAATCATCGATATACTCAAGGCATTTGCTAAAATCATCACAAAAGGAATTTCACGCGCTCCATATCTATAGATAGTTAAAGTAGCATTACCAAAATGATATTTAATTAAAAAAGCATCTATGTATTCAGCAATACCTGCGATAAAAAAACTAAGTAAAAGAGGAGAAGATTTCAGAATCAATAGGCTTATAGATTTCATTTCTATACGTGTATTCAATTGTAAAATCATATAACAAGCATATATATA
>CANHVE010000106.1 GCA_947464015.1 Saprospirales bacterium
AATTTTTAGGTAATAAATGATACATTTCTGTTTTAGTATTACCAAAAAAACCTCCATTATACATACAAGGATTAACGGTTGTAAAATAAAACCAATTACGTGTACGAATTACATTGTATAGATAATAGAAATAGATTGGTAGGTATACAATGCTCCATGGCCAAAACTCCCAATTATTGAGTATTATGTAATATTTTTTGAATAAATGTCTCATCTCTAATTCGTATGCAAATTAACCACATTGCGCTTTAATTATTGTAATTTTGTAATATGTTTTATAATCGAAAATTTGCTATTTATACTTTAGGATGTAAATTGAATTTTTCTGAAGGATCTGCTATTAGCAGAAATCTAGTGTCAAACGGATTTCAGCAAGTGGATTTTAGTGAAATTGCTGACTATTATATTATTAATACATGCTCTGTTACTGATAATGCAGATAAAAAATGTAAAGCATTAGTACGACAAATATTAAAGAAAGCTGAACAAGCTAAAATTATTGTTATTGGTTGTTATGCACAATTAAAGCCAACTGAAATTGCTGCAATCCCTGGCATATCTTTGGTTTTAGGAGCAAATGAAAAGTTTAATATCGCCACACATATTGAACAGCTTAATGAACAAACATCTAAGATTATTACAAGTGATATTAAAGAAGTTAATTTTTATGCTCCCTCATTTTCTTTTGGCGAAAGAACTCGTTCGTTTTTGAAAATTCAAGATGGATGTGATTATTTCTGTACTTTTTGTACCATTCCACTAGCTAGAGGTAGAAGTAGAAGCGCAAGTATTCAGAAAACATTAGCAGTTGCTCATGAAATTGCACAAACGGGAGTTAGGGAAGTTGTTATAACGGGTGTTAATATTGGTGATTTTGGTAAAACAGAGGATGGTAAAAAGAGAACTTCTGAAAATTTATTTCAACTGATTCAAGAATTAGATAAAATAGAACAAATTGATCGTTGGAGAATATCATCTATAGAACCAAATTTACTAAGTGAAGAAATTATAGAATTTGTTGCTAGTTCTAATAGCTTCATGCCTCATTTTCATATTCCACTTCAAAGTGGTTCGGATACCATTTTAAAAGCGATGCATCGTAAATATGATACTTCCTTATACAAAAACAGAATTGCTAAAATAAAAACAATCATGCCTCATGCTTGTATAGGTGTTGATGTTATAGTAGGTTTTCCAGGTGAAACAGAAGAAGAATTTTTGAAGACCTATCATTTTTTAAATGAATTAGATATTTCTTATTTGCATGTTTTTACTTATAGCGAAAGAGATAATACAAATGCTATCAAATCAAAAGAAATTATTCCGATAGAAGAAAGACGTCGTCGTAATGAAATGCTTCGTATTTTAAGTGAGAAAAAAAGAAATTCATTCTACGAACAACACCTTAATTCTATACGTACGGTTTTGTTTGAATCAGAAAATGATGAAGGATATATGCACGGATTTACAGATAATTATATCAAAGTAAAAACTAAATATGATGCAACACTTTGTAATGAAATCAAAGAAGTAGTTATAGAAAAACTTTTGCTTGGTGGATTTGCGGGAATTACATTTGAAAATGAAGAAATTAAAGCATAATTTTTATACCATAAATTAATACTATGTGTTATCCATCTTTTTACGATCTGTTTAATCAACTATTTGGTGTAAAAATTCAGTTGTTCAAATTGTTTCATACTTTTGGTTTTTTTGTAGCAATGGGTTTTATAGTTGGGATATTTATTTTGAAAAAAGAATTACAACGAAGAGAAAAATTGGGTTTATTCCAACTTAAATATCAAAAAGTAATTTATGGTTCACCCTTTAACTATACAGATCTTATATTCCCAGCAATCCTTGGCTTTTTAATAGGATGGAAGAGTATAGGTGTAATCCAAAATATAGAAATTGTAGGTGATGAACCTGTAAAATATTTTTTATCTCTCAATTATGGGAATATTTGGTTAGGGTTAGTAATTATGGCCATTTTTGTAGCGTATGAATATTATTCGCTCAAAAAAGAAGAGAAAGAAAAGCCTGAAGAAAAATTAGAACCTATTCTACCTAGTAGTTTTACTAGTTTAATAATGTTCATTACAGCCATAGCTGGAGTATTTGGCTCTAATTTATTTAATAGTTTAGAGCACCCTTCACAACTTAAAGAATTATTTACCGATCCCTCTAGTTTAGTAAGTGGATTGAATATTTTTGGTGGATTAATTAGTGCAGGTATAGCAGTATTTATTTTTGCTTATGTAAAAAAAATTAATATAGCTCACTTATTTGATAGTATGGCACCTGCTTTTTTAATAGCTTATGCTGTGGGAAGGTTAGGTTGTCAAACTGCTGGTGATGGTTGTTGGGGAGTTCCACATATAGAACCTAAACCTGCTTTTATACCACAAATTTTATGGGCTTGGGATTATAAAAATAATATCATCCATGAATGTGATCCCTATCAAGGTCAAGTAAAAGGTATGCCAGTACCTGAATGCAATACAGCACAACTCATTCAACCCGTATATCCAACTCCTATTTATGAGTTTTTTCTTGCCTCTATACTTGGTTTAATTTTATGGCTAATGAGAAAACGATTGACACATTTTGCTGGTGCATTAGTTTCTCTCTTTTTTATTATGGCGGGTATAGAAAGAATTTTAATTGAACAAATTCGGGTAAATGAAAAAGCAAGTTATTTTGGATTGCAACTTACTCAAAGCGAATTCATTTCTATATTGTTTATTTTATTTGGACTAGGATTAGGGACTTTTATCTTTTATTTCTATAAAAAAAAATCAATATCATAAATGGCAAAATCATTTAGAAAAAAAAATACTCATAGTATTGATAAAATAGGATTGCCACCTGGTACTTTGAAATTAATAGGGAAACAAGACGACCATCCTGTTGTACAATTGATTCAGTATAATCTGGATTTTCAGAAAATTACACAAATCGCTGATATTGCTGACATCAAAATAATTGATGATGGCACAGTTGTTAATTGGATAAAAATTGTAGGATTAAATAGTAACGTTATTGAAAAAGTTGGTCGTAAATTCGATTTTCATAATTTAATGCTTGAAGATATACTAAATTCAGAACAAAGACCCAAAACGGATGATTTTAAAGAGTATATATATTTTGTATTGAAAAAAAATGATTATGAAAACAACTGTTTAATTACCCAACAAATTAGCTTTGTCCTAGGACGTAACTTTGTAATTTCAATTGAAGAAAAACAAACAGATACGTTTCATCCCATCATAGATAGAATTATTCAAGATAAAGGATATATACGCTCCAATCAAAATGATTATCTATTATATGCATTAATTGATATAACAATTGATAATTATTTTGTGGTGATTAATTCAATAGACAATGCCATAGAAAAAGTTAGAGACTTAACCGAAAATGTTACGGATAGCAATAAGCCTTTAATTGCAATACGTCAAATTAAAGATGATTTAAACTATTTAAGAAAATATATTTTACCTACTAAAGAGGCAGTATATAAATTGGAGCGACTTGAAACGGACTTAATATGCGAAAATACAGATAAATTTTTGCGTGACTTAAATGATCATATTAATCTCATATCTGAAAATTTAGAAGTTTATAAAGATTCCATTATTGGTATTAGAGAAGATTATGTAAGTAATATTAATCTTAAGATGAATAATGTTATACAATTACTTACTATTATTTCATCCATTTTTATTCCACTTACATTTATTGCAGGTATTTATGGTATGAATTTTAAATATATGCCCGAATTAGAAATGCATTATGGATATTATTATGCAATTGGCTTTATGATTTTTGTAGCCGTAATACTTTTTGTGTATTACAAAATAAAAAAATGGGTGTAAATTATGAAGCTCTTAATTTAAATCCAAAAGTTAATACGATATTATCTTTAATGTTTTTTGTGATAACTGCATCTTCTCCATAAGAATAATAGCTGTAATAAGGACTAAAATAGTTTTTCTGTACACTTCTAACCCAAGCTATATCAATACTAATTCTTTTGCCTCTATAACCTGCACCAGCACTAAAAGTTTGACGTGCTAAGTTGGCATCACCTACAGCAACATTAGGTTTAAATGGAGATAGTGCAATTGAATAACCTCCTCTAATTCTCCATACTTTATAAGCTAATTCTATTCCAGCTCTAATATTATGTGATATTCTATATTTTGAGTTAATTAAAGTGTCATTTACATAATTATTGAAATCTCTATTTTGATTGCCAAAATTAAATTCGTTTTTAGTATAGTTTACTAGTTCATAGTCTATTGAAATAAAACCATATTTATCGAAAAATCCACTAACTCCTGCATTAAATCTGAATGGCTGTCTATAGTTATAATCAAATGCACCTAAGGGTGATTCTGTATTATATAATGTACTATCCGTTTGATGCGACATGGTGTAAGAATATCTATCTCGTAAACTAAAATAAGTAGGTGTAGAAATAGACGCACCAATACTGAAATATTTTATAGGTTTATAAACTAATCCAAATTTACCATTAAAGCCAACTCCCTCTGTTTTTGTGATAGCATTATATTCAAATATTTTGAAACCAACGATACTATCTTTAGAATCTTCTTCTGTATATAAATAATCTCTGCTATATGTCAAATAGGGCATGCCTACTGATCCACCAATAAATAATTTATCCCATAAATTAAATCCTAATTGTAAACTCAAATCTGTAATTCCACCATTTGTACGAATAGTTCCTGTTTGTTTTTTAGAATAAATACCAATCATAGAACTGGTATAAATATCTCGTAATGGGTCATAATTGATTAGTTGTGATTGATATGCCATGATCATTTCAGGATACAAACTATAATTATCAAATGTAATATTTCCAGGAGCAATGTTTTCTTGATTTAAGAAAATTCTATAGGCATCAACTAAAGAATTAGTATCATTATTCCCTTTAAAATATGATTGACTATTAAAATCAGCGATTCTAGAAGCAGAAAATCCTAATGCAAACCCTTTTAAAATATCTGATTTACCAGTGATTTTTTCATGTGGTTTGTTGCCACCTAAACTGGTTGCAAATACCATAGATAAATTATGCCCAATAAAACGAATTCTATTATCAGTGTTATTGTATTTATTCAAAAAATTAGTTTCACCTCGTAAATTTAGTAAACCGATACTCCCACTTACTTCAGAGCTTCTATAGGTTGCAACAATTGCAGGATTAATAGAAATACCCCCTGCATCAGGACCTACTGAACAAAATGCATTCCCAACTCCAATACTTCTAGCAGTGCCAGAATACTGGTACATACTATACATTATAGATTCATTATCATAACTGAGTTGAGCCCAAGAATTACTTATCAAGAAACAACTCAAAATAGCACTTATTATAATTTTTTTATACATAGTAATTATTTATAAAAAACAAATTCCAACTTTTTGATTTAAGTTGGAATTTATATTAACGATTAAAATCTTTTTGGTGAAGTAGTTGGGCCTAATTTACTCCCACCAATTGATGGTGAATTTGTTGGATTAGGTTTTGTAACAGGAGCATTATTGTATGTTGGTGTTGTAGTTTGACTTGGTCTAGTATACGTATTTGGGTTATTATTCGAATTATTATATGTTGGAGTCTGATTTACTTTGGGAGCTGGATTGTTATTCTCATAGACCTTAGGACTATTATTGTAATTGTTGTTTGAATTAGTCGTATTAGGTTTATAAGTTGGATTTGGATTAGTGTTAGAAGGATATGTTGTAGTTGTATTAGGTCTAGTATAATTGTTGTTGTTATTGTTATTATATTGCCCTGTTCTGTCAACATTTGTATTGGTTGGCTCACTAGTATTTTCTTCCGACCATCTTTGCCAAGCATTTTGTTTAGGACTTGTAGTTGTTGTACTTTTTGTAGTTTCAATTTTATTTGGATTACTATTCGTAGTTACACTTGGGTTGGTAGTTGTAGTAGTGGTTCCAGATCTTTCTATAACGGTTATAGTGTTTCCAGATTTAGAAGTGGTAATTGAATTACCATTATTAGATGTAGAAATTGTATTGCCAGTTGTGCGATCAATTTGAATCCCTTCTTTAGGTATTGTATTTACTACAGGTTTTGTACTTATACTAGTATTATTATTAGACTGAGTTAAAACTGGTTTAGTTGTTGTTGGATTTGATCCTGTTGTAGGAACTGCAATTTCATGATAGTTATTTACTGCATTTTGAGTGTTTTCATGACTTGTATTATTATTCATATCATTCATTTCACGTCTTGGTCCCCACATTCCATAGCCCCCATTATTATACCAGTTATTATACCAACCATTATTGTAAGCGCTATATAATCCATCATTATATCCATTCCAATATCCATTATTATACCCATTCCAATAATTATTATATCCATTATTCCAATAATTTGCATGATAATTTTGATAATGCCACATATATGGATCGTAATAAGGGCTAAAACAAGGACTATAACTTCCCCAATTATTGCCCCATCCCCAATTATTGCCCCAACCATAATTCCAATTGTTGTAACCATACCAAGAATTCCAACTATACATATAGTTAGAGAAGAAAATATTGCTATTCCAACCCCATGGATTTAAATCATAGAAATAATAATTAGTATACCACGGATCCCAATAATTGTAACCCATAGTACGTGTATTGTAATATCTTCTTAAATGTGAAGTGTAATAATAATCATTGTAATCATCATAATCTTGTGTATAATAATTATTCGTTATGTATGTATTACCATTTCCATCTGTTTGAGTGTTTGTTGCCCCATCGTAATTCATAGCAGGAGAATCGTTTTGATATGTCCCTTCAGTAGTAGATTGTGATTGATTTACTGGTTCTTGATAGATTGTAGTTGAATGTTTATCTGGATCATAGTATACATCGTCATATTGTGCTTTAAGGTTATAGGATAGTAAGCTGAAAAAAAGGATGATTGACCAGGATATTGTTTTCATATTTTACTAAATTGATTTTATAAATTTAAACTAAATTATTATTAATAAGTTCGATTATTATGCACCTATAAATAATTTTAACAAATCTCATTTTAAGTTTCGTTATATAAGAATTCAAGATTAAATTTGCAATTCATAAGATACAACGAAATTTAATAAAATTAGTTGCTTCTATTTAATCAAATAGCATACCAATATATATGTCAAATAAGAAGATAAGTTCGAGGGAAGAAGATTATTCACAGTGGTATAACGATTTAGTTATACGAGGAAATCTTGCAGATTATTCATCAGTTAGAGGATGTATGGTCATTAAACCTCATGGATATGCCATTTGGGAAAATATGAAAGATGCTTTAGATAAGATGTTTAAAGACACAGGACATGTTAATGCCTATTTCCCATTATTTGTACCAAAACATTTATTTGAAGCAGAAGAAAAAAATGCTGAAGGATTTGCCAAAGAATGTGCTGTAGTTACACATTATCGATTAAAAAATGATCCAGAAAATCCAGGTAAATTAATTGTAGATCCAGAGGCTAAATTAGAGGAAGAGCTTATAGTTCGTCCTACTTCAGAGGCTATAATATGGAGTACTTATAAAAATTGGATACAATCATATAGAGATTTGCCTCTATTAATAAATCAATGGGCCAATGTAGTTAGATGGGAAATGAGAACTAGGTTATTTTTACGTACTGCAGAATTCTTATGGCAAGAAGGTCATACAGCACATGCAACAGCAGAAGAGGCTATAGAAGAAACGGAACGTATGTTAGATGTATATGAAACTTTTGCCAGAGAATATATGGCCTTACCTGTATATAAAGGAGTAAAACCAGAGCATGAAAAATTTGCTGGAGCTGAAAAAACATATACGATTGAGGCAATGACTCAAGATAAACAAGCTATTCAAGCAGGTACTTCACATTATTTAGGTCAAAATTTTGCAAAAGCATTTGATGTAAAATTTCAAAATAAAGAAGGTGTTGAAGAATATGTATATGCAACATCATGGGGAGTTTCCACTAGATTAATAGGTACATTAATTATGGCTCACAGCGATGATGAAGGATTGATATTACCTCCTAAATTAGCACCAATTCAAGTAGTGATAATTCCATTGTTTATGAAAGATGCAGCTGTAAATAATATGCTAATTGAAAAAGCACAAGAACTTAAAAATCAATTATTATCACATAATATCAAAGTAAAAGTTGATTTAGATGAAAGCAAAAGACCAGGATTTAAATTTGCTGAATATGAATTATTAGGTATGCCAGTTCGAGTAGTAATTGGTCCAAGAGATTTGGAACAAGGTAAAATTGAAATTTGCAGAAGAGATACGAAAGAAAAATATTTATCTGATTTAATGCATGCAGACTTACATATAAATCAGTTGTTAGTTGATATTCAGCATAATATTTATGATAAAGCTTTGAAATTTAGAACTGATAATACATTTGAAGTTGTTGATTATGAAGAATTTAAAGATGTAATTCAACATAAAGGCGGATTTGTTATAGCATATTGGGATGGATTAGAAGAAACGGCCAATAAAATTAAAACAGAGACTAAAGCGACCATTCGATGTATAATACAGAATAATGAAGATTCGAGTAAATTATGCGTATATTCTAAAAATAAAGCAAAGCATAAAGTAATTTTTGCTGAAAATTATTAAATTTGTATTTATGAAAAAATTAATATTATCATTAATACTAGTTTGTACGGTAGTATATTCAATTACTTCTTGCAGAAAAGCAGATCAAAGAACTCGATTTACATATTATTTTATTGATAACCAAACGACTAGTAATTTAAGAGTTGTTCCTTCTATTTTATCTTCTACATCTGATATATATTGTGATAATTGTGTTGTAGATGCTAATTCGATAAATCAACTAGCATCGAATATTACTACTGTAGGAGATGCGCCTCCATACGAAACCTTTGATAAAATTAGTATTTATAGAAATGATACTCTTAAAATGGTATTACAAGATTCATCATTGGTCCATTTTCCTTGGATAAAAAAGGTTCAGACAGAGACTATAACTGATTATACACTTACAATTACCAATTTATAATTTTTTAAAATAAAGCTA
>CANHVE010000107.1 GCA_947464015.1 Saprospirales bacterium
TTGGCACTTTGTAGATTTAGTTTGGGTATATGTATTCTTATGTTTTTATCTTTTATAATTAATAAGAATTACTCTTCAAAAAATAATATTAAAAACTCTAAAATTTAAATATAATGTCATCACACGAAGAACATGGACACATTTTACCAGAAGCTGAATATAAAGCAGGTGTAAAAGATGTAGGAAAATGGATTATTATTTTGGGTATTGTAACAGTAGTAGAAGTACTATTTGCAATAGCATGGATGGAATGGTTGAAATTACCTAAAAGACCTTTGAATATAATACTTATTTTAATGAGTTTGTTTAAAGCGGTATCTATTATGGCGGTATTCATGCACGTAAAACATGAGAAAAAAGGATTTATCTTAACAATAGCAATTCCATTTTTATTCTTAATTTGGGCAATCATTGCCTTTTTATGGGAAGGAAATTGTTGGAGACATTATCAAGAATTAATTAATTACTTCTAATAATATAAAAACTTAAAATGCCCCGAACAACGGGGCATTTTTATTTGTTTAATTTATACTTTCGTTTCATATAGAATCTTTAATATTGCACATGAAAAAAAATAATGCTATTCTTTCAATTGTAGGTATCGCTATAGCGATAATGCTTCCACTTAGTGCTGTAATGGTTTTTAAATACAAAGAAAAGAGCAGAGTAACAGTTAAGTTTCCAAAATATTATTTCCCAATTGGTTTAGATACTGTGAAAGATGAAGATGGGAAAACTAGAATTGATACACTTTATAGAACTATAAAACCATATACTGCAACTACTCAAAATGGTCAGCCATTTTCTAGTGAAAGTTTAAAAGGTAAATTATATGTAGCAGAATTTTTCTTTGCTTCATGCCCAGGTATATGTCCAAAAATGAATGATAATATGATGAAAGTTCAAAAAGAATTCTTGAACGATGATGTGGTGAAAATAATATCATTTACTATTGATCCCGAAAGAGACTCCATTAGTGCATTAAAAAAATACGCAGAAGAAAAAGGCGCAATACCAGGTAAATGGACTTTCTTAAGAACGAATACACAACAAGAAGTTTTTGATCTAGGAAGAAATGAGTTTGGTCTAACCACTCAAAATGGAGATGGTGGTCCAGGTGATTTTGAACATAGTGATAAATTTGTTTTAGTAGATGGCAATGGTCATATCAGAGGATACTATAATGGTACAGATTCAGCCTCGATTAATAATTTAATGGGTGATATTATTCTTATCATTAGCAATAAGAACAATAGATAGTTCACCTTTTTCAATTTATAAGTGGTAATGCTTTTCATAGTGCGATTAGTATTTTCGCACTCTTATGTTAGATGAAAAAAATACCTATTATCAAATTGCACTAACCTTTATTCCTAATGTAGGAGATGCTATTGCCAAATCACTCATCAGTTACTGTGGTGGTGTAGAAAATATTTTCAAAACTCCTAAGTCAAAACTGCTCAAAATCCCAGTAATAGGAGAGAAGACTGCTCAAGAAATTATTAATAAATCTTATTTTGAAAGAGTAGATATAGAACTTTCATTTATAGAAAAATATCAAATTAAGCCTATATTTTTTACAGACACTTTATACCCACAGCGATTAAAAGAATGTATTGATAGTCCAATTTTATTATACTATAAGGGGAATGCAGATTTAAATCATCCAAAAATTATAAGTATAGTCGGTACACGAAATGCCACGGAGTATGGCAAAGGTTTTATTAAAAAACTATGTGAAGATTTAGCTCAAGAAAATATTTTAATTTTAAGTGGATTAGCATATGGAATCGATACCTATGCACATCGATTTGCCTTAGAAAATAATATTCAAAATATTGGCGTACTAGGTCATGGCATGCAAACCATTTATCCGGCTCAAAATAAAACTTTAGCGAAACAAATGGTTACACATGGAGGACTGCTCACTGAATTTGCCTCTCAACATACAATGTTGCCATCCAATTTCCCTAAAAGAAATCGTATTGTTGCGGGTATGTGTGATGCGATTATAGTGGTGGAGTCAGCTATGAAAGGAGGTGCTTTAATTACCGCGAATATCGCTAATTCATATAATAAAGATGTAATGGCATTGCCGGGGAATTATGATGCAAAGTATTCCATGGGTTGCAATTTTCTATTGAAAACACATAAAGCTACCTTGATTGAAAGTGCTGCAGATTTACTAAAATTAATGGCTTGGACTACTCCTAAAAAAAAGCCTATTGTTCAAAAAGAACTTTTTATAGAATTAAATAAACTAGAAGCAAAAATAGTTTCACAATTAAAACAGAATGAAATAATAGAAATTGATCAATTTTTAAAGCTTCATTTGTGCACACCCGGCGAATTAGCTACTGCCATTCTAGAACTAGAATTTAAAGGGCTTGTATTATCTTTGCCAGGCAAAAGATATAAATTGACCTAATATAATTATCTGACCGAATAAAATGGGATAAGATTTTTTTTTAGTATTTTTATAGCATTATTTGATCATTTCTATTATGGCTAAAAAATCATATAAAAAAAATAGTACAACAGCTACAGTTGATGAAACTAATAAAAATGAAAAAACTGCTGTAGAGCAAGTTTCTTTTTTTAGTAAATATAAAATACATATAATCCTTTTTGTTTTTTCATGTTTACTTTATGCCAATACACTTCAAAATCAATATGCCTCTGATGATACATTAGTGATCACTTCTAATAAATTTACCCAAAATGGAATAGCTGGATTAAAAGATATATTTACCAATGATGCATTTGTTGGTTTTTTCGGCGAAAGAGGAAAAACACTTGTTGCAGGTGGAAGGTATCGTCCGCTTAGCTTAGCATCTTTTGCTATTGAAATTTCATTGTTTGGGAAAAACAAACCACATATTAGTCATGCAATAAATGCATTGCTTTATGGTTTCACTATTGTGATAATTTATTTATTATTAATCGAGTTATTTGATTCGAAAATAATAGAAGAAAAATGGTGGCTTAGTATTCCATTCTTAATAGCGTTACTTTATGCTGCACATCCAATACATACGGAAGCGGTCGCCAATATCAAAGGACGAGATGAAATTATGGGAATGATGTTTAGTATGGCCTCTGTTTATTTAGCCATAAATTTTATACGAAAAAATAATATCAATTATTTAATTAGTTTTTCAGTTTGTTTGTTCCTTGCATATTTATCAAAAGAAAATGCAATTACTATTATCGCTGTAGTTTTTCTTTGTTATTATGTTTTTACGAATGCCAAAAGCAAACAATATTTTCAAACCACAATAGCATATGCTTTACCAACTGTAATATTTCTTTTACTTCGCAGTAAATTCACTTCATCCAGTTTATCTAAGTTTACAAAAGAATTGATGAATGATCCTTTTCTACTAAGCACTCCAGCACAAAAAATGGGAACACTTTTCTATACTTTTATAATGTATTTGAAATTACAAATTATTCCTTATCCACTTACTCATGATTATTATCCATATCAAATTCCAAAAGTTTCTTTTGATAATATAGTAGTAATAATTTCTGTAATCGTTAATGTTGCTTTATTCTTATATGCAATATATGCGGTTTATACTAAGAAAAATAAAATAGCATTTGGTTTATTGTTTTATTTTATCACATTCTCTGTAGTATCTCAAGTGCTTTTTACAGTTGGAACAACCATGAACGAACGTTTTGTCTTTATGCCTTCTCTCGGTATTGTCATCGCATTTATTCTGTTGCTTCATCAAGTAGCAGCTAAATACAATAAGCAATTGATGTATATAGTTTTTGGTATTGTATTAGTTTATTCAACTATTACAATTGCTCGAAATCCAGTATGGAAAAATGATGCAACGCTTTTTTTACACGATATTGAAATTTCAAAAAATAGTGCAAAATTAAATTTAGCAGTTGGTGGGGTATTGATCGATAGTGCTAATACAAAAACAGATACATTATTGAAAAAACAAATGTTAACTAGTGCTATAGAACATCTTCAAAAAGCTATTGAAATATATGGCGATTCAACAGTATTAGTAGATAATGAAGAAATACATATTGGATATGCTAATGCATATAATCTATTAGGTAATGCATATTATTTTTTAAATGCAGATTTAGTGAATGCTGAAAAAGCTTATAAAATGGCCGATTATTATAATCCTGGACATTTTGATTCATATCAAAACTTAGTAACTATTTTTTATAATGAACATAAATTTGCAGAATCTATCCCTTTATTAAAAACGCTAATTTACACTGAGCCATCAAATGCTTCTTTTCATTTTAAATTAGGTGACGCATATAAAAACACTAATAATTTCGATAGTGCCATATTGTTTTATAATAAATCTATTGAATTAGATCCTAAAACGTATGATATACTAGCAAGTTACCAAATTGGGTTATGTTATGCTAGATTTAAAAACGATATACCTAATGGTATTCCTTATCTGATTAGAGCTTGTCAATTAGACCCCAATAATATAAATTGTAATGAAGATTTAGGTGTTGCTTATGCAATGAGTGGTAAACCAACAGAAGCAATAACTTATTTGAAAAATTGTTTGAAAATTCAACCTAGTTATCAAAATGCAATATTAAATATTTCCATAGCCTATCAAGCAAGAGGTATGGTTGATTCTGCTAATTACTATAAATCGCTACTTGTAAAATAGTTTTTTATTTGTATATTTAATATAATTTAGTTCACCAACTTCAATATAAATTCATGAA
The DNA here is from genome assembly GCA_947464015.1 of Saprospirales bacterium. Lineage (GTDB taxonomy): Bacteria > Bacteroidota > Bacteroidia > Chitinophagales > CAMDFR01 > CAMDFR01. The sequence goes on from CANHVE010000107.1 coordinate 4,729, forward strand.
ACATTTTTACTTGTTTATTACTAGTATAACCATTTTATTATTTGGTTTTCAATTTGAATCAAAAGCAGTTACATGTAGCACGGATACGTTACACTATGCATTAAATAAATCTTCTGCTTTTAGAGCAATAACTTTAGGTGCAAGTTCAGCAACTTCTGTAGCTCAATATTATAGAGCACCTCAGCCTATATCAGTAAGTGGATTTGAGTTTTATGCATATGCTTCGGGAACTCCAACAATCACCCTTACATGTGAAATATATTTAGCAGCTGCCGATTCTTCACCTTCAGGTGCACCTTTAAGATCATCAACTATTACTATCGATTCGTCTACTTCAGCTATATATAATACGGTACTATTTACTACCCCTGTTACTGTTTCAAGTAACTATGTTTTAGTAGTTACAAATCCATCAACAACATTTAATGCAGCAATAGTATGTAATGATTATATTGCCGGTGACGGATTTGGTGAATATTTTGCACTTGGTAGAATATTAGGTACTTGGTTGCGTGGAGATGATATCGTAGTAGGCACCACTCCTTTTAATGCAGATTGGATTATTGAACCTTTTGTAGTATATAGTAATACAGATTCTATTTATACTTTCACAACTACTGTATGTGCTGGTTCACCAATTACTTTAAATGGTTTTACTTCTGCAATCGTTACTGATGATATGTATAATGTGAATCAATTTATTGGGGCTACTGCAACGAATACATTTGGTTGGACTTTTGGAGATACTACAATTACTCCTACTAATTTACAAACGGTTTCACATACGTACTATACTCCAGGAACATATACTGTTACACTGTATGATACTATAAGAAGATGGCGTGCTGCAAAATGTATCGGTTCAACAACTATAACTATTACTGTATTACCTAGTGTTTTAACTTCTTCCTATACAAATTCATCTGGGGCATTGAATGTTTCGTTCACGAATACTTCAACTACTGGAGTAAATTATTTTTGGCGATTTGGTGATGGCGGTACATCTACAAGTATTAATCCATCACATGCTTATTCATTACCTGGAAGATATCAAGTTTGTTTGCTCTCCTATAATGCTTGCGATTCCACTACATGGTGCGATTCAATAACGGTTACTTGTCCACCTCCTCCAGTTCCAGGTCTTATCACAGGTCCTACAACTTATTGCCCTAGTGACGTAGATACTTTTTCAATTGCTCCAGTAAGTGGTGCTACATCCTATACTTGGTATGGTACTGGATGGACAGGATCTAGTTCTACTACAACAGTTATTCTTACTGCGGGTGCTACAGCAGGAAATGTATATGTAACAGCAAATAGTATTTGTGGTGCTAGCGCACCTGATTCCTTAGTAATCAGTTTTGGCTTGCCTCCAGCTGCTCCAGGGATTATTAGTGGACCATCCACTTATTGTCCAGGTGATGTAGATACATTTACCATCACATCTGTACCTAGAGCCAACTCTTATACATGGTCATTCACTAATTGGACTGGTTCTAGTACAAGCAATTCTATCATACTAACCGCAGGAGTTTCTGCATCTAATATTTCTGTTTTAGCTAATAATACTTGTGGTTCAAGCACAGCAACCATTAAAACAATTTCTATAGGTAGTGCTCCTCCTACACCAGGCACTATCTCAGGCTCCTCTACTTATTGTGATAGTTTAGTTTATACTTATAGTGTTACTCCAGTGGTAGGCGCTACTTCATATGCATGGAGTTGTCCAGGTTGGATAGGCACTAGTAGCACTAATTCAATTACATTAACTGCTACAATATCATCAGGCACTATTAGCGTAAGAAGTGTTAATGCTTGTGGCACAAGTGCAGCATCCACATTAAGTGTAAGCCCAAGCGCAGGTCCACCAACTCCAGGAACTATCAGTGGGTCTGGAACTGTTGTATGTCCAGGTGCTACCATTAATTTAAGCGTTGCACCAGTTGTTGGTGCTACTTCCTACATATGGATATTGCCAAGCGGTTGGACTGGTTCATCTGCTACAAATAATATTAGCATTACTGTTGGTGCAACTGGAGGAACAGTGGGTGTTGCAGCACAAAATACTTGCGGAACTAGTTCAAATTCTACATTTACATATTCAATTGGCAGCATACCAGATACTGCAATTGCAATCATGGGTAGTATAACCCTTTGTGCTAATATTACAGCTACTTATTCAATTGCCCCTGTTGTAGGTGCTACATCCTATACTTGGGTATTGCCAAGTGGATGGGCAGGAACATCTACAACTAATTCAATAAGTGTTACTACAGGAACAAGCAGTGGAACAATATCCGTAGCTGCAGTAAACGCTTGTGGAAGTAGTGCTTCGATAAGTACTTTTGTTACTATTACAAGTTTAAGTGCATCGATTAGTATTACCCCACAATCGAGTATTTCAGCTAATGGTACCATATCTATAAGTACTCCAACTGGAGGAGTAGGGCCATATCAATATGCACTAGATGCTGGACCATTTCAACCAGGTAGTTTCTTTAATGGCGTTGAATCAGACACACACCGAGTAATTATAAGAGACTTAAATGGTTGTACTCAAATATATGTAATTTTTGTTCCAAGTACAGTGGGTATAAATGCATCTGAAAATATCGAAGCAATTGAACTCTACCCAAATCCTGTTTCTACAATTTTACACTTACATTTAAATATGGAATCTAAATCTAATTTAGATGTTATATTAAGAGATATGTTGGGGAATATAGTATGGACTAAACAACTTACGGATATAAATATTTTAGAGGAGAAAATAGACGTTTCATCTATTGCTAAAGGCAATTATGTTTTACAATTAGTAAACGAAAATTTGATAATAAGTAGGCGTATAATTGTTCAATAATATTGGACTTTAATAAATACTATTGTATGGATTATGAAATTAAATAAAAAAGAACGTATTGCATTTATTATAGCAGAACTTGATCGATTATATCCAGAGACACCTATTCCATTAGATCATAAAGATCCATATACTTTGTTAATCGCTGTTTTAATGTCAGCTCAAAGTACTGATATAAGTGTAAATAAAGTAACTCCAGCATTATTTAAAAAAGCAGCAAATGCAAAACAGATGGCAATGCTTACAGAAGGAGATATTTTGCCAATTATTAAAACAGTGGGATTAGCTCCAAGTAAAGCAAAAAATATCATTGCACTGTCTAAAATTTTAGTGGAGAAATATAATGGAGAAGTCCCTCAAAGTTTTGAAGAATTAGAATCTTTACCTGGAGTAGGTCATAAAACAGCATCTGTTGTAATGAGCCAAGCATTTGGGGTTCCAGCATTTCCTGTTGACACACATATACATCGTTTAATGCATCGCTGGAAATTAAGCAATGGAAAAAATGTAGAGCAAACGGAAGCAGATGCTAAAAGATTGTTTCCAATGGCATTGTGGAATAAGCTACATTTGCAAATTATATTTTTAGGTCGTGAATATTGCAATGCAAGATCACATATCGTTGAAAATTGTCCCATTTGTTCAAAAATCTAAGTCTTATGTTTAACAAAAAAATTACCTTATTCATTTTTATTCTAGCCACTTTTAGTTCATTAACTCTTTCAGCCAAATTAGAAGCTAAAGAATATAATATTCCTTCAGATGATGTTACTATATATTGTAAAGAATATGGAAGTGGTACTCCAATATTTTTATTACATGGTGCAATGGTAACGATGAGCGATTGGGAAAATCAAATTCCTGCTTTGTCAACTAAATTTAGAGTAATTTGTATCGATAGCAGAGGTCATGGTAAATCATCATTTACCGATAAAGAAATTACGTATCACATGATGGCGGAGGATATGATTAATATAATGAATTACTTAAAAATTGATAGTGCTAATTATGTTGGATTTGGCGATGGAGGAAACATTGTTATTCAGTTAGCTATGGAACATCCTGATAAGATTATTAAAATGGCAGTTATTAATTCAAATTTAAAGCCTACACCAGATGCAGTATTTCCTTATTTTTTACAGAAAGTAAAAGATTGGGATATTAGTAAAATGACACAAGTAGTAAAGGAAAGATTTGTAGGAAATCCTAATCCCGAATTATTAAAATCATTCGTAATACGTATGCAATATATGTTACTACATGAACCTAATTATGAAGTGACTGATTTAAAAAATATAAGCATTCCAACTTTAGTTATGGCTAGTGATTATGGTTTAGTAACTGTAAAACATGCTTTATCCATGTTCGAAAATCTTGTAAATTCTTATTTGTGTATTATTCCAGGTGCAAAACATTATTGTATTAAAGAGCAACCAAAATTAGTAAATGAAACATTATTAAA
>CANHVE010000108.1 GCA_947464015.1 Saprospirales bacterium
CAAAAAGAAGATGGTATCTATGCGAAATTCAATACTACAAAAGGTGTTATTTTAGTTAAATTAATCCCTGAAAAAGCTCCTTTAACCGTTTGTAATTTTGTGGGATTAGCGGAAGGTAAAATCACCAATAATGTAAAAAAAGAAGGAGAACCATTTTTTAATGGTTTAAAATTTCATAGAGTAATTGCTAATTTTATGATTCAAGGTGGTGATCCACAAGGCACTGGTGGTGGTGGTCCTGGATACTCATTCCCTGATGAATTTGATGAGTCTGAAAAATTTACTGGTCCAGGTGTTTTAGCTATGGCGAATGCTGGTCCTGGAACTAATGGATCTCAATTTTTTATTACACATGTGGCTACTCCTTGGTTAAATGGTAAACATACAATTTTCGGACATGTGGTAGAAGGTCAAGATGTAGTGAATGCCATTGCACAAAACGATCTGATGAATAGTGTAGAGATTGTTCGCGTAGGAAAAGAGGCTAAAAATTATGTAGCAAATTCTGAAATGTTTAATAAAATTAAAGTAGATGCAGAAGCCAATGCAGCAAAAAAAGCAGCAGAAGAAAAAGCAGCAGAAGCAAAAAGAAGTCAAGAACTTCCAGAATTTGAAGCATGGGTAAAACAAAATTATCCTAAAGCAATTAAATCAGCAAGTGGATTTTACTATGTAATTACAAAAGCAGGTACGGGTGCAAAACCAACTGCTGGACAAACAGTAATTGCTCATTATACAGGTAAATTTAATGATGGTAAAAAATTTGATTCAAGTGTTGATAGAGGTACTCCATTTGAATTTAAAATCGGACAAGGACAAGTGATTAAAGGTTGGGATGAAGGATTTGCTTTATTGAATATCGGAACTAAAGCAACATTATTATTACCATATACTATGGCATATGGCGATCAAGGATATCCTGGGGCTATCCCTCCAAAGGCTACATTAATATTTGATGTAGAATTAATAGGTGTAAAATAAATATTAAATCAACTTATATTTAAGCCATGAATAATTCAATTCATGGCTTTTTTATTTAAATAAATTATTATGATATCTAAATATAAATCACACCCATGGCATGGGATTGATATTGGTGAAGAAGCGCCAATATTAATAAATGCTTTTATAGAAATTCTTCCTAGCGATACAGTAAAATATGAAATCGATAAAAAAAGTGGTTTTTTAAAAATTGATCGACCACAAAAATTTTCAAATGTTGTTCCTGCTATGTACGGTTTTATTCCTCAAACATATTGCGATGTAGAAATAGCTGCACTAAGTACAAACAAGAAAATTTTGAAAGGAGATGGAGATCCATTAGATATATGCGTTTTGAGCGAACGAGAAATTTATAGAAGTGATATTTTACTGAAAGCCATTCCAATTGGTGGATTACGATTGGTTGATAAAGGAGAAGCAGATGATAAAATTATTGCCATATTACAAGGAGATGATTTATATGGTGCATACACCGATATTAGTTTATTGCCAGAAGGAATATTAAATCGATTAAAACATTATTTTTTAACCTATAAGAATTTACCTGGAGATAGCATTCAAACCTGTGAGATAGATCAAGTTTATGGTAGGGAAGAGGCACATCGTGTCATTGAAGCGAGTAGAAGAGATTATAAAGTATTTGTAGAAAAGAATCAGTAATTAATGGCAAAAAAAATCCATCTTGATAATTCAAGATGGATTCATATAATGGATTTTGGGTAGTGACTATCTTTCTTTCAATACCATATCAACACAAATAACTGCAGCCATTAAAAGGATACGTTGTGGATCATTTTCTTTAACAGAATCACTAAAATTACATGCGTAATTATCTGCAGTAGTAAATAATTCTTTACCAATACCTGCCCATTTTTTAGTAACAGTTGCTAAAGTATTGCCATCATTATCTTTTACAGAAAATTCCCAACCTACAAAATTTCCTTCAAGAGTACCAATTTTATTGTTGTTTGCATCTAAAATTTCAAAACATGGTTTTAATAATTTAAATACTTTACGTAATGTACCTACTTGAACATCATTTTCGTCATGAACAGTTACCACTGATCTAAAGAATGTTACAGGTCTTTTAACAGACATGATTTTAACACCAGTTCCAGTTTGACTTAAAATAACATCAAAAGGAGTCATTGGTTTATATTTGGTAAATCTGAACATTTTAGTAAAGAAACCTAAGTTTGGCTCTCTACATTCGATTAAAGATTCTTTGCTTTCTAAATCGAAAATATCATAGTTGTTGGCAGCTTTAAAAATGCCAGTATGCTCTTTTACGAAATAGTTGTTTCTGTTTAATATTGGATTCATTAATGTGTGGTTTATGTTAATTAATTCTACAAATATACATAAAATAGCATAAAAAAAGCCTTCGATAAACGAAGGCTTTTTGAGAATTGAATCTCTTGCTTAACTAAAACCACTCTATATTAATCAACCGTATCGTGTAAAAACGGATTGTTTCTTTTAATTTCAGGTCTATTTTCTCCATTTATGAAATTGCTACTTACAGTATACTTAGATACATTGCTTTCATTAGATGGAGTTACTTCTTCTAGTTGTTTATTTCTTCTTAAATAAGCTGGTTCGTTTTCAAGTTCTTGAAGGCTATTCGTATTTTGAAATTTCATACTCATATCTTTCAATCTATTTTTACGCTCATTACGAATTTGCTCATTAGCTTCAAAATTAATAGTTTCTTGTGGTTGAATAGAAACTGGTGGATTTTGATTGCTTTCAGAAACAGTAGAAATAGTATAATTATTAGTATTATTTGCTACAGGCTCATTTACAACTTCATCAGCTTTTTTTAATTCAAAATCTAAGATTGATTTTTTTGAAGTTTCAATAAATGATTCGCTTGTGCTTACAGGTAAATCCCATATGATATCCATGCTTTCATTTTTTACTTCATTTGTTACTACTTGTGGTGCATTAGTAACTACTTCATTATTTGAAATTAAAATAAAATTATCAGCAGTTGGTTCGTCAATAATTGGATCTGGAACTGGTATTTCTAAAGTCATTTGTGCAGGAGCAACTTCTTTTACATCATTATTTAATGTATACACACGACTTGATTTATCAATATAAGCATTATTACCTGATGTAAAACCAGTAGCAATAATAGTTACACAAATTTTCTCACCTAAATTCATATCATCAACTGCACCTAAAATAATATCAACATCACTGGCAGCACTTTCTCTAATATAATCAGTGATAGTATCCATTTCATCGATACTCATTTCTTCAGAACCAGATGAAATGTTTATCAAGATATTTTTAGCACCTTTGATATCATTGTCGTTTAATAAAGGAGAATTTAAAGCCGCTTGTACAGCTCTTAAAGCTCTATCTTCACCTTCCGCTAAACCAATACCCATAATAGCTACACCGCTTTTTTTCATCACGTGATTTACATCGGCAAAATCCACATTCATTTCACCTGGAATGGTAATGATTTCAGAAATGCTTTTAGCAGCAGTTGCTAAAATATTATTAGCGATTGCGAATGCTTCACTTCTTTTTAAAGAAGCATACATTTCTCTTAATTTGTCATTTGAGATAACAAGTATAGTATCTACATGTTCTTTCATAGCCTTAATACCTTCTTCTGCTTGGTTGATTTTTCTACTACCTTCATAAGAGAATGGCGTAGTGACAATCCCTACAGTAAGAATGCCTAATTCTTTAGCAATACGTGCAACTACTGGTGCAGCACCTGTACCAGTTCCACCACCCATACCTGCAGTGATGAATAACATTTTTGTATTTTTACTTAAAATATCTCTTAACTCTTCTTCGCTTTCTTCGCATGAAGTTTTACCAATTTCAGGATTTGAACCAGCACCTAGTCCTGAAGTTAATTCAGGTCCTAATTGAATTTTGTTTGGAACAGGGCTATATTCAAGCGCTTGAGCATCTGTATTACAAACGATAAAGTTTACGCCTACTATCCCTTGTTTGTACATATGGTTTACTGCATTACTTCCACCGCCTCCAACACCTATCACTTTGATGATAGACGATTGGTCTTTGGATAAATTAAAATGTAAATCTGTCATAGTTTTAGTTTTATTGTTATTGTTATTGTTTTTTTTCTATTCTTCTTTGTTATTGTTTATATCACCTATTTTATTCTTCAAAATCTTCGGCATCAATTCTGAACCAGTTTTTAATTGGATCTAACCAAGATCTTCTACCATCTGCATTTGATGATTTTACTTTTTCTGATTTTTTTTGTTGTGTGCTATCATTTACTGGTGAATGCATTTCTTCAGCAGCAGCCATTGTTAAAGGTTCATTTTGAATAACTTCTTCAATTTCTTCTTCGTATTCTTCTACGTAATTTTTACGTAATTCTTCAAAGCCTAATAATACCAAGCCTAAAGAAGTAGCATACATCGGCGAACGCATAGAAGCATTGGTGTTTTTATCTAAATGCTCAATTGGGTAACCAATACGAGTATCCATACCAGTGATATATTCAACATGTTGTTTCAAGTGTTTTAATTGAGAACCACCACCTGTTATTACTATTCCACCAATCAATGAATTGGCAAACCCAGATGATTTAATTTCAAATGAAACTTGCTCAAAAATTTCTTCTACTCTTGCTTCGATGATATTAGCTAAGTTGCGTACACTAATTTCTTTAGCATCTCTACCTTTAATTCCAGGTATTCTAATAATATCATTATTGCTAGTTTCAATTGCCAATGCAGAACCATATTCAGTTTTTAATTTCTCTGCTTGTTTTTTCATCACCCCTAAACCATGTTTAATATCTTCTGTAATGATATTACCTCCAAATGGTATCACTGCAGTATGACGCACTTTCATATCATGATAAATTACCACATCAGTTGTTCCACCACCAATATCTACTAATGCTACACCCGCTTCTAATTCCTCATCAGATAATACAGATGCGGCAGATGCTAATGGTTCTAAGATTAATCCTGTCATTGATAAACCTGCTTTAATTACTGAACGTTCAATATTTAAGGCTGCAGAAACCTGACCCGTAATGATATGAAAATTTCCTTCTAGTCTATTACCACACATACCAATAGGCTCCTGTACACCATGTTCAGTATCCACAGTATACTCTTGTGGAATCACATGAATAATTCTTTCGCCTGGATTAGTAGCCATCTTAAACATATCCATACGTAAACGCTCTACTTCATCGGCAGTAATCACATCTCCATTTTCACCTCTAGTTAGAATGGCTCTGTTCTGCATACTCTTGATATGTTTTCCGGCAATACCAACATATACATTTGAAATTTTATATCCACTTTGAGCTTCTGCTTGTTCTACTGCAATACGAATAGCTTCACTCGTTTTATCTATATTAAACACTTCACCTCTCAATACCCCATGACTTTCTGCTCTTCCAAATCCAGTAATTTCTAATTTATTACTTTCATTCATTTTGGCAACAAACACACATATTTTGGTGGTGCCGATATCTAATCCTACTACTATTTGTTCTTTAATTTTTTTCATAAATATTGAGTGTTTTTATGTTAATCTTACTGTCTATATTTTACTACAAACTACTTGTCCTTTGAATTTTAAATTAATCGTTTTGTATTTATTAAAATCTACTTTTGGTAGTAATTCGGTATATATAGTTTTTAATTTTTTAAATTTATTTTCTAAATCATCATCAATTTTTCCAAACACTACATTTTGATTTCCAAGTTTCGTGTACAATTCATAATCTCCATTTGATCCTTTGTATACCCCTTCAATTGTGGCTTTCCAAAAATTATCACCATTTATATATTTACTTAATACTAATACATTTGGGATGTCTGATTTTTGAATATCGCCTTGTACTACTAATACTCTGCTTGTAAATTTACTAGAGAGTGGAATAGTATCACCAATATTGGTCAAATAATAACTAACACCTGTATTGTTAATTATACGCACCAATGCTTCTTTTTGTGTTACTTGAATAACGATGTCTTTATTGAATGTAGAATACATTTGTACCTCTCGAACATATTTGTTTTTTTTGATTTCTGTTTCGATTTCATTCATTTTAATATCACGAATTTTCATCCCTACTAATTGATTACTAAACTTTTTTTGAATAACAGAATCAATCTCAAATTCAGAAATGAAATTATTGCCACTTTCGAAATCTACTTTCGTTAAAACTCTCTCACAGGGCTTATTTAGATCTTTGATAATAGCTAATACAATCAATCCAATCAGGAGTATGATTCCTGTTGAAATGCCTAACCATTTAAGTATTATTTTAAATTTCTCTTTCAATGTATTAGTTGTATTTAGCTTCTAAAATAGTTTTGATTTTAGGTATAAGGGTATCGATATCTCCTGCTCCAATAGTTACAATTATGTCTGATGGTTGTGCTTCAATTTTTTGCAATACTTCTTCTTTTGATAATATACTTTTATCCGCAATGCTCACTTTATCTAATATCAATTGTGAGGTCACCCCTTCCATGGGTTTTTCTCTAGCAGGATAAATATCTAATAAGTATAATGTATCGATTTGGCTTAAGCTCTTTGCAAAATCATCTTGTAAATCATTGGTACGACTAAATAAATGAGGCTGAAAAATAGCTGTGATTTTTTTAGTTGGATACATCTCTTTTAGTGAACCTAAAAACACGTCAATCTCTTGTGGATGATGTGCGTAGTCATCTATATAAATGCATGGTGCTGATTTGTAGATATATTCAAATCGTCTTTTTATTCCTTTAAATGTTGCCATTGCATGAGCAATTTTATCGAAAGGTATTTCAAGTAATTGCGCAACGCTAATAGCTGCTAATGCATTTTCGATATTGTGATACCCTGCAATATTTAAAGTGAATGATTGTTCTTTATGATGGATATCATGTAGTTGAATCTCATAAGCACCATCTTTTATAGTGTAGTGTAATGTATAACAATTGGCTGCATGATTATCTAAATGATACGTAATAGTTGTTTGTTTTACTTGATCTAATATTTGAACATTTTTATTCGCAACTACTTTTCCATTGTTTTTTATTTTATCAGTGAAGATTACAAATGCTTCTTCAATTTTTTCTTTAGTGCCATATATATCCAAATGGTCAGTATCAACTGCCGTAATTACTGCAATGTCTGGAGAGAGTCTATGAAAAGAGCGATCATATTCATCTGCTTCTACCACTACCACATTATTTTTCCCATTAGTATAATTTGAATTTAAATTCACACTAATCCCTCCTAAAAATGCAGAGCAATCATAGCCACTATCTTTTAATATATGCGTGATCATGCTACTCACAGTAGTTTTACCATGCGACCCAGATACGGCTATACAAAATGAATCTTTACTAATCAACCCAAGCACTTCACTTCTTTTCATTAATGGAGTTGTACTGTTTTGATACATTTTAAGTTCCGTATGATCTTTAGGAATAGCGGGAGTATATACTACTAAGTCGGCATCTTGAGGTGCTTTTTCAATATTGTCGTCAAAGTGAATGGCTATCCCTTCACTCTCTAATAAGTGAGTAAGTGCAGTAGGAGTTTTATCATAACCACTTACACTGATACCAAGTTGATTGAAATAACGAGCAATAGCACTCATGCCAATACCCCCAATTCCAATGAAGTATACTTTTTTAATGTCGTTTATATTCAATGCCATCTTAGTTAATCAGTTTTAATATGTGAGTTGCAATATCATGTGCTGCATTTGGTCGAGCTATCTTTGTAATATTCGCAGATAATGTTTTTCTTCTGGCTTCATCTTTTATCAGTTCAATGATTGTATCATTTAACGTGGCATTCGCATTTTCGTCTTTGATTAAAATAGCAGCTTCATTCGCAGCTAAAGCCAATACATTTTTGGTTTGGTGATCTTCTGCTACATTCGGAGATGGTAATAAAATAGAGGCTTTGCCTAATATAGCCAATTCAGAAATGGTTCCACCTGCTCTTGACACTACTAAATCAGCAGCTGCATAAGCTTTGTCCATATCAGGAATAAAATCATATACTTTTATAAGAGTAGTATATTGTTTTTCGAATTTTTTAAATTCATCCACATATATTTTCCCTGTTTGCCAAATCAATTGAATTTGTTGTTCTACTAATTTATCGATGTTAGCCGCTATTGCATTATTGATGGCACGTGCACCTAAACTACCTCCTGTAATAAATACGGTTTTAAGTGTAGGATTAAATCCAAAATAAGCGATAGCTTCTTCTCGAGATACTTTATTACTTACAATATTTTCACGAATAGGATTTCCTGTGAAAATAATTTTATGTTTATCAAAATATTTATCCATATGATCGTATGCTACACATACAATACTTGCTTTTTTCCCTAGTAGTTGATTCGTTACTCCGGGTAAAGAATTTTGTTCTTGTAATACAGTAGGTACTCCTTGCCAATTGGCAACTTTCAATGTAGGACCACTTGCATATCCTCCTACACCCACAGCCACATCGGGATTGAATTTTTTTACTATCCAATAGGCATTCCATAAACTAGAGATAAGTTTAAATGGAAAGCTTAGATTTTGAAGTGTAAGTTTTCGTTGAAAACCTGCAATATTTAATCCTTTAATTTGGAAACCTGCTTGAGGTACTTTTTCCATTTCCATTTTTCCATTCGCCCCCACAAATAATATTTCAATTGTTGCATCTATTTTAGTCAACGCTTTGGCAATAGCTATCGCTGGAAATACATGACCACCTGTACCTCCACCACTGATAATTATTTTTTTCGTTTTATTTGACATATTTAATTTGTTTCAATCACATTTGGAATAAATGCTTCTTCTACTTCTTCATTTTTAATTTCTTCAATATATCTACTCACACTTAAAATAATTCCTAGTGCCATACTATTAAACCAAATACTACTTCCTCCCATACTAATAAAAGGTAAGGTAACACCTGTTACGGGAAGTAGATGAACCGCAACTCCCATATTGATCATAGCTTGAAGGGTTAGACTTAAACCCAAACCAACAGCTAAGAATGCACCGAATGCTTTTGGGGA
>CANHVE010000109.1 GCA_947464015.1 Saprospirales bacterium
CCTTTTGGTAGCGATTGTACAAATGCTAAGGCACTTCCTAAATTAAATAATCCATCCGAACTACCAAACTTGTATGGAATCATTGCTCCTGTTAATACAATTGTTTTGTCTATGTTTTTGCTGGCAATCAATGCGGCTGTTTCACACATGGTGTCAGTACCATGAGTAATAATTATTTTTTCTTCTGATGATTGTATGATATTATTGACAATAATCTCCCGATCTGCTTCAGTCATTTCTAAGCTATCAATCATCATCAAGGTTCGTACTTGAATATCTAATTTGCTTCTTCCTAATAATAATATTTCTTGTACATGCGTATCTTTAAAAAACAGTTTACCTGTTAATTCATCGTACTCCTTATCAAAAGTACCACCGGTTACAAATAATTTTATGCTCATAATTTTTTACATATTGATTAAAAAAATGGCGGGTCGTTTATGTATATCAGGAGTTTGTTCTTTCCATTCTTTCATACTTTTGGTTTGAATAAACTCGGTGTCTAAAGTGATATCACATGCAATACATAGCTTGGTATCGGGCATGCAGGATGATAAAATGTTTTCAATTATTTTATTATTTCTATAAGGCGTTTCCATAAATATTTGAGTAGTTCCAAATCGTGCAGATTGAGTTTCTAACTCTTTTATTTTTTTGATTTGCGCTGGAGTTTCTATCGGTAAATAACCATGAAAACAAAAACTTTGACCATTCATTCCACTTGCCACTAGTGCTAATAAAATAGAAGAAGGGCCCACTAATGGTTGTACTTTAATGGATAAGCTATGCGCTATTTTCACTATCTGTGTTCCAGGATCTGCAATACCTGGAAGTCCAGCTTCTGATAAAATACCAGCAGATTCACCTTTCTTTTTTATTTGTTGTAAATGTTGTTTGATGTTTTTACCTTCTTGTTGTTTATCTAATAAGATCAAGGTGACCTCATCAAAATTTTTAGTATAACCAATACTACGCAAATATCTACGAGCACTGCGTTCGTTTTCTACAAAAAAAATATTCAGTTCATAAATGATAGTTTTGGCATATTGTGGTATAGGATCAATGCTCGACTCTCCTAAATTACACGGAATTAAATAGATGCTACTAGTTGTATTCATGCTTGTAAAGATATTTACAATCCATCAAAAAAATCAAAAGTTCTTTGTATATAAGATTTACTTTGCTGTTCTAGTAAAATTTTATCTTCAGGATGAACCGTTTGAAAATTTTGTGGTTTATTGGTTACTAAATCAAAAATATAAACGCCTTTATCACTCAGTAGCCCATAGCCATTGTTTTTTACAAATGGTGCAAACTGTGGGCAATTCGGATTCATAGCATCTTTGCTAAATTCAAAGCCACTTGCATTTATTTTTAATTGTGCCAATATAGTTGCATTTAAATCTGTCTGTGATATGATTTTGTCATTTTTATATCCTTTATATTTATCTTGAATTACATTTCCATATAATAAAAACGGAATGCGATGCGATTCTATATCCCACTGTTTATAGGTAGGTGTTCCATGTCCATGATCAGCTATAAATACAAATAAAGTAGAGTCATACCAGGATTGTTTTTGACAGGCTTTCATAAATTCACCAATACATTTATCAGTATAATACACCGAATTAATATATTGATTTTCTACTCCACCACTGCTAAAAACAGCTTGCATGGGCATATCATAAGGAGGGTGTGAGCTCAGCGTATATATATACGAACAAAAAGGAGTTTTCATTTTATTTAAGTCAGCTATCGCTTCTTTAAATAAAGCTTCATCATGTACTCCAAGTTTTCCGTTTGGTTTATTTATTTGCATATCTACCCCTTCTTTAATCAAATCAAATTGATTCCAATATATATAACTTTTCAAATTAGCATAGCGTAATTGCCCTCCATATAAGAAACTCGTAGTGTAATTATTTTTCTTTAAAGTTTGGGTAAATGAACTCAAGCCATGATATTTCGATACTTGTGGAGTAATTGCTCTATAGGGTTCGCACGACACACTGCTTAAGATGCTTGCCATCCCTAAATCTGAGCGCCATCCCGGAGCATAACATTGGGTAAAGGAAACACCTTCTTTGCTTAATTCATCAAGATTCGGAGTACAATTATTATGACCATTATAACTCGACATGACATCAGCACTAAAACTTTCTAATATGATAATAATAATATTAGGTTTTGCTGATTTTAAAATAGAAGTAGTAGAGTCTTTTGGATAATGATACATCTCTGCAACTGTTTTTTTTGCCTCATAGGTAGTATAATATTGGAAAGGTTTGTTTTTAAGTACAGCATAGTTTTCATAAAAGCTTTGAGCAACATACCAAACGGTATTAGTAGCCGCATCATTCATCGCTTGATTTTTTGAAAAATAAGTGTCGCTCGTATTGATTGGTATAGGTTTAATACCTCCTCTATAGGCTAAAACGCTTAATCCAATACTCAGTACAAAAAATATAATTCTATAAAATGGACTTTTATTATGAATGGAGATATTCTTTGGAAACCATTTTTGAAAAAAATAATATAAAAAACAAAACTGAATAAATAATAATATGAATAATGAAATATAATGGTGTGTTGATGCGGTCTCTATAATTTCAGAAGGGTTTGATAAATAAGAAAATGCTTTATAGTTTAATTTGCATTGCCAATCTTCATATAATACAATATCGATAGATTGTAAAATGATAAGTAAAAAAGCAGTTCCACCTAATACCGTTCTAAATATTTTATAAAAGGGATTTACAGCAGTATAAAAACCAATTACTAAAATCAGTAATGGCAAAAGAAATAAAAAAGAACAAGCAGAAAGATCTAATAGAAAAGCAATTTTATAACAATCAAAAAAAGTGCTATAAGATTCTTTATGGACTAATGAAAAATGATGAAAAATAAAAAGGGAACGACCTACAATGAATAATAATATAAAAAACAAATAGGCTTTGCAAGCAATTTGAGCTGGGCTATATGATTTGTTTTTGAATATATGTATGCTTTTATTAAAGATCATATTTTAATGAACGTCACTTGACAAGCTCTCGATTGAAATTCTTGTTTGATATTGCATTGTATATCGATACGATTCAAATTTTCGTTATACTCGCCTTCACCGCTTACTTCCAACACACCATTGGTATCGTTGATTGAAATATGGGTGCCTTTCCCTGTGGTTGAACTAGTAGAAATAAAAGCTCGAATAGTAACTCCAGTATTAGAAAAATTACTAATCCATATTTCATTGTTTGCTGTACCATACTGAATAGGTGTAGTATAAAATGGAGAAGGAGTCACTCCTGTATAAGCATATTCGTTTACATCATAATTACCAATAAAACGATCAATACTATTGATTTCACAATTTTCACCTTCTAATCCATTTTGACAAACACAATTGCCATTATAGCAGGTTTTATTACTAGGGCAAATTACATTTTTACAGTTGTCTGGTTCGCAAGCATTCATTACCCAAATAGAAATACAAGTTGAAATAAATAAACTAATTATATAAAGACTTTTATTTTTCATCTGTTGGATATTTAATCTAAACAAAAATACTAAATTTATAAGTGCTTTTTAGTAATAAAACCTATTATTTTGTAGCTTTGAAAAAACAATTCAATGCCATTAAATAAAGAAGCTTTTATACGTTATCGAATCTTAGACCAGTGCTTAACCAATAAGAAAAAACCATTTCCAACTATATTTGATTTTATGCGTGCTTATGAAGAAGTTTTAGGTAAAACTTTCTCACAGCGAACCATTAACTTAGATATACAAACCATGCGTGATGATACCGCAGTAGGTTTTTTAGCTCCTATTAAATACAGTCGTCAATATAATGGCTATTATTATGAAGATGAAAATTATAGTATTTCTGCCATACAATTAAGTGATAATGAATTAGAGTCTATAGGTTTTGCTACAAAAGTTCTTCAACAATACAAAGGAATAGGTTTATTTAGTCAATTTGATGAAGCTGTCGATAAAATCATGAATGCTATTTCGATTAAAAATATTTTAACGGATAAAGAAGAAAAAGAAATTATTCAATTAGAAAAAATTCAAAGTTTTAAAGGCTCTGAGTGGCTGAACATGATTTTAAATGCAATCAAAAATCATGAAGTAATAAAAATTAATTATCAAAAATTTAGTAGCGATGAAAGTAAAGAATTATTAATTCATCCTTATTTATTGCGCGAGTATCGTAATAGATGGTATGTGATTGCCATGACAGATCGCAAAAAATTAGTCTCCACTTATGGATTAGACCGAATTTCAAATATTGAATTATGTCCCAAAGAAAAATTTGTATTCTCACACGAATTTGATGCCTCTCATTATTTTAAACATGCATATGGCATTACCACTTTTGAAGGGAAGGCCCACAAAATAAGATTGCAATTTGAAGTGCACTTTGGTAAATATATTCTTACTCAACCAATACATGAAACTCAAAAAATAATTAAACAAAATAAGGAGGAACTCATTATTGAAATTGAAGTAGGCATAACACCAGAACTCATTACAGATATATTGAGTTTTGGTCCACAGGTAAAAGTTTTAAGCCCAACTATTTTGATTGATCGAATTAAAAAAGAATTATCGGATACTCTTAGGAAGTATACTTAATGAATAATATCAATTTTACGTATTCTAGCATCTTGACTTTTCTGTGACAATTTATTCTGTTAAAAACTTGTAAATGATAATTCTTTGGTTTAAATTCACAAAGTATTATATACAGTTCTATCAACCAAAACGTATTATTATGAGAAAATATATACTATTTATTACAATACTTGTAGTATTCATAAGCTTAATTTCTCTCACTTCCACTACAGAAGAATTAAAAATACCTATAGTACAAACTAAAGGAAAATATTCAACAGGTACTATCAATAATATACAAGCAACTACTAAAGACGCATGTAATGGCTGTCATGGAGGAGGAGTAATAAATGGAGGTACAGGAGGATATGTTATTATCATTTATGAAGATGGTAAAACAACCACTGATTTTGATGTGTTTAAAGGAGATAATAGATTGATATTGATGAATGCATCACAAAGTATACTCACACCAATTCGCCAATCTTTATACAATCAAAAAATAAATTTACATACACCAACTAACATTGATGCTTCGAAGTTTGTAAAAATTCATGGAATAGCTAGTGAATCAGTGTTATCTCATATGACAGTGATGGATATTACTAGCGAAGAGAATAAAAGTGTTCAGTTAAACAAATCATATATTGCTGAAGATTTTCAGGCTTCATTCAACAATACACAAATGCAATTAGATCTTACTGCGATTGCTAATTCTACTGTACAAGTAGCGCTTTATGATATGTCGGGCAAATCTTACTTAACTCAATCATCAATGGCAGTAATTGCAGGAACTAATCAATTGCAATTCGAAACCAAAGAAGCTTTGTTAAAAGGGATTTATATTGTTCGATTGCTTGATGAAGCTGGTAATACAATTACTAAAAAAGTATTTGTAAATTAATCTTTAGTATCTTTTACTTTATTGATAATTACTACTCCTACAAGTATCAACGACAATCCTAAAAGATGATACCAGGCAATTCGCTCGTGGTCAACAAAGCCAATAAATACTGCTACTATTGGCATTAAATACGTTACACTAGCCGCGAACATAATTTGTGTTCGTTGAATTAAAATATTAAATAAACTCATGGCTACGGCCGTTCCAAATACCCCTAATAATACCCCATAAGGTAATGCATGTAAGGCTTTTTCATCATGCGTAATTTTAGTGTAAATACCAATCTTATAAAGATAAATGCTTGCAGGAATTAAGAGCATAAAATACATTAAACTAGTTAAAGGTAAACTTGGTAATCCTTGAAGATGTTTTTTCAATACATTAGAACTATATCCATACATGATTGGAACACTTAAAGCCACTAAGAAAAATAGCAAATCACCTGCAAAGCTTACATTCGGGCTAAATACAATCAAACATACTGCTCCTACTAAACCAAGCAATACTCCCCCTAATTTTAAATAGTTGTTTTTTAAGCGATAAAATAAAATACCAATCAGAAAAGTAAATAAGGGGGTTAATGAATTGATGATGCCTGTAACGCTGCTACTGATATGTGTTTCGGCTAAAGGATATAAATAAATGGGAATACCGCTGCCTACCATAGAACATACAAATACCCAAAAATATTTTTCTTTCGGAATTTTTTTAAAGGCTTGATATAAAAATGGTAATAATACGATGCCACCTGAAAACATTCTTATTCCAGCCACTTCCATCGGTTCAAAACCATCTAAGCTATGTTTAATTAAGAAATAGGAAA
This sequence comes from Saprospirales bacterium, assembly GCA_947464015.1. Taxonomy (GTDB): domain Bacteria; phylum Bacteroidota; class Bacteroidia; order Chitinophagales; family CAMDFR01; genus CAMDFR01. The sequence goes on from CANHVE010000109.1 coordinate 6,351, forward strand.
ATCCCCAAATGACCGCACAGCTAATTAATAAAACCCAATTTAATAATGAATGTGTGTCGTCTTTTTTGATAGGTGCAGTAGCATTGCTTTCGGCTGTATTCATGTATTATCTATGCATTCATTTTTTTCCAAAGCAAATCTTTCAGTTTGTCGATATTATAGTTGGTGATAGCTGAAATGAATAGTGTATCAATCTTTTTAGGCAAAGATTTCTTAAGTAATTGAATCAACTCTTCATCAATTATATCTGCTTTAGTGATAGCTAGTACTCGTTCTTTATTCAATAATTCAGGATTATACATCTTGAGTTCATTCAATAAAATATCATATTCTTTTTTGATGTCGTCACAATCAGCGGCAATCATAAAAAGCAAAATAGAATTTCGTTCAATATGTCTTAAAAATCGATGCCCTAAACCTTTACCTAAATGCGCTCCTTCAATAATTCCTGGGATATCGGCCATTACAAACGACTTGCTATCTCTATAAGAAACAATTCCTAAATTAGGTTTAATAGTAGTGAATGGATAAGCACCAATTTCAGGTTTGGCTGCACTTACACAAGAAAGTAATGTCGATTTTCCAGCATTAGGAAAGCCAACTAAACCTACATCTGCAAGTACTTTAAGCTCTAAAGTACGAATAGCTTCAATACCAGGAATACCTGGTTGCGCATGAGTAGGCGCTTGATTAGTGGCTGTTTTGAAGTTTTCGTTACCTAATCCTCCCATACCACCATGCAACAAAATTCGCTCTTCGCCATCGTGTGTAATTTCAAAAATAGTTTCGCCTGTCTCAGCATCTTTGGCTACAGTACCTAATGGAACCTCTAATATTTCATCTTTACCACTTCGTCCTGTTCTTCTACCACCTTCACCATTTTTTCCATCTTCGGCATTCACATGCTTTTTATATTTGAGATGTAGTAAGGTCCATAATTGCTTATTACCTTTTAATATAATATGCCCACCTCTACCACCATCACCGCCGTCTGGACCGCCTTTTGGTACATACTTCTCTCTTCTAAAATGACTACAACCAGCACCGCCATTTCCTGACTTGCAATATATTTTTACGTAATCGACAAAATTTTGATTTTCAGACATTTTCTAGTACCTAGTATCTAGATAATTGACACTAGACATTTTTTAATTCGTTAAATGATTATACTTAACTCAAGGAGTCAAGCTTACTACATATCAAATGATTGATTGTTGCTACATCGCCTACTCCATTAATATTGCTCAGTTTACCTTTGCTTTCATAGTATGTAGCTACAGCTGTAGTTTTATTTTTATATTCTTGAATTCTGTTCTCAATGATGCTCACATCCTGATCGTCGGGTCTACCGCTTTCTTTACCACGTAATAACAATCGTTGTTTCAATTCTTCTTCATCAACCACAATTGAAATAAGTGCAGAAATAGGAGCATTCATACTAGCTAACAAACTATCTAATGCTTCAGCTTGTTTTACTGTACGAGGAAAGCCATCAAAAATAACTCCTTTTGCTTGCTTATTAGCATCCAGTTTAGATTGAATCATACCTACAACAACGGTGTCTGGTACAAGCTCTCCTTTATCCATTAACTTTTTGGCTTCTAATCCTAAAGAGGTACCATTGGCAATCTCTTCGCGAAGTAAATCTCCAGTTGAAATATGCAGTAACTGATATTTCTCTTTCAATAGAGCTGCTTGAGTTCCTTTACCACTTCCCGGAGGTCCAAATAATATAATGTTCAACATAGATTATATATTCAAGTATATGAGATTGCAAAAGTAATGGATTATTATAAGAATTATTTAAAAAACACACTTATTTCCATGTTTTTTCAACCAGTTCTCTGCCACCATGTATTCAGGCATTACAGAAGCTACATGAGCCCAATAGGCATCTGAATGATTCATGTGTAACAAATGGGTGAGTTCATGGATGATTACATAATCAATTACATATTCAGGGGCAAATAATAAGCGCACCGATAAATTAATATTATGACGAATAGAGCAACTTCCCCAATTGGTAGAGTTATTTTTAAGTACTACATTTTTGACAACTTGTTTAAAATATAAATCGTTTAATTCATGAACTCGTTTAGTAAGTTTATCCTTGAAATACAGGGCCATAATCCTTGCTACCATCTTACTAGCCAATTTATTTTTACGATCTTCTTTAGCGTTTTCAGGAAAACTTAAAATGAGTTCACCAGATCTTATTTTTATCGTAGCCTCTTTATTTTTTGTACTTAGACATTTGATTTGAAAATTTTCTCCATAAAGTTTTAGTACACTTCCATCTGGGTAACTGCGTTGATTTTGATATTGGTCAATAAGTTCTGGATGTTTGATAATTTTTTTCTTGGCCCAATCTAAAAATGATTCAATTTGCTTTTCCTTCGCATCGGCTTTTAAATAATGCGAAAGCACTATAGAAAGCCCTGTTTTGGTGAATGAAATACGGCTAGTTCGTCGTTTTTCTATACGAATAGTGACCAAAATGCTACGTTCAGCAATAATTATGCTTCGCTCTTGAACGAAATCGATTTCATTTTTGTTATCCATCAAATAAATAAACCCGCTTTTAGGAATGCAATACTAATTCAAAGCATTCATTTTTTTGACAATAAAAAAAAACAATGTAGGTTTGTTGAACGAAATAACAGAATAATAAATTATTAGAACGTTTAATATAAAAAA
>CANHVE010000110.1 GCA_947464015.1 Saprospirales bacterium
ACTATTTTAAAAAATTATATATCCAATCATACAAAAGACACATACCTGTATAATTAATTTTGTCAGCAGTATCGCTTATTTTATAATAATCAGCATGTGTTCCTGTACTAATATTAATAGCAGGTAGACAATATTCGTCAAATAAAGTATAATCGTTTTCTATGAACTCATTATCCATTCATAAAAGTATTTATTTAATTATTTATAAAAGGATATTTCACATTCACTAAATGTAATCCTTGTGGAGGTGCAGTAAGAATAAAAGGCATTTCGCTTTGAGTATCCATTGCTTTTTTAAAATCACTCAAAGAAATTCGGTCTCTACTTACGGCTAATGTGGTAGCTACAATTCTGCGAACCATATTATACAAAAATCGATTGGCTGCAATATTGAATTTATATGAATGATCATCTATTTGTGTCCATGCTATTTTGGTGAGATGACAAATGGTGGTTTTATTTTCGGGATTATATTTGCTCAACGATTTAAAATCCTGATACTGTAAAAGTAATTGTGTTACTTCTTGAAGTTTTTCAAAATTGTATGGATAAAATCTGAATTCTGCACTAAATCGTATTTTAAACGGATCTTTTTTTGTATGCAAAAAATAATCATATTCTCTTTCTGTAGCGCTATATCTAGCATGTGCATCAGTAGCCACTTCAAAAACTTCATAGATGCTGATGGCATTTGGTAATACATTATTTAGTTTGAATGTAAATTGCTCTGGAAGTGTTTTTGTAGTGTCAAAATGAGCATAATAATGAGTAGCATGAACACCTGCATCAGTTCTACCACATCCTATAATGGAAGTGGGCGAATTTAAAATTTTCGAAATCGCTTCTTCGATGGTTTGTTGAATGGTAGGTACATTGCCTTGAAATTGCCAACCAGAAAAATTAGAACCATCATAAGCTAAATGAATAAAATACCTATTAAATAAAATAGGTGAATTGTCTTCATTTATAGATTCTATATGATTATCAATGGCGTCCAATGGTAAACTTATATTTTTTCATAAATAATCGCAGATCCTTGACCAACACCAATACACATAGTAGCTAATCCATATTTAGCTTGAGGGCGTTTCAACATTTCGTGCAACAAAGTTGCAGATATTCTACTTCCACTAGCACCCAATGGATGACCTATAGCAATACTTCCCCCATTTACATTTACAATGGATGGGTCTATTTCTAAATCATTCATACAGGCTAGTGATTGTGAGGCAAAGGCTTCATTCAATTCAATTAGATCTAAATCTTTAATAGTTAATCCTGCTCTTTGTAAGGCTTTCTTTGTAGCTGGTACAGGTCCTATTCCCATAATACGTGGTTCAACTCCAGCAACTGCCATCGATTTAATTTTAGCAATAGGTGTTAAATTGTATTTTTTAAGAATAGATTCATTTACTAATAATAAGCAGGCAGCTCCATCATTAATCCCTGAGGAGTTTCCTGCTGTAACTGTTCCTTCTTTAATGAATGCAGGTTTTAAGGCAGCTAATTTGTCTACTGGAGATAATCTAGGATGTTCATCTTGACTAAATACTGTAGTTTCTTTACCTTGTTTAATTTCAATGGGAATAATTTCATTTGCAAATTTATTAGCAGCTAAAGCTTGTGCATATTTCGATTGAGATTCAAAAGCAAATTGATCTTGAGCCTCTCTACTTATTTGCCATTGCTTAGCAACATTTTCTGCCGTTTCCCCCATCGTATCTGTGCCATACATTTCATGCAGTTTTTTATTGGTAAATCTCCAACCGATTGTTGTATCATATATTTCGGTACTACGTTGAAAAGCTTCTGTACTTTTTGCCATTACAAAAGGAGCTCTACTCATACTTTCAACTCCACCAGCGATATAAGCATTTCCTTGTCCACACATAATGGCTTTAGAAGCATCCATAATAGATTGTAAGCCCGAAGCACAAAGCCTATTTACGGTATATGCACTAATATGATAAGGTAAGCCTGATAATAATAAAGACATACGTGCTACATTACGATTGTCTTCTCCACTTTGGTTGGCTGCACCAAGAATAACTTCCTCTAATTCATTTACATCAAAACTATTGTTTCTTTCTACTAATGCTTTAATGGTACTTGCCATTAAGTCGTCAGGTCGAATACCCGATAAACTGCCTGCATACTTCCCTACAGCAGTTCTTACAATATCTACTACATATACTTCTTGCATAATCAATAATAAATTTTTACAAAAGTAAGAATAAATGCATTTTTTATTTGGGATATGTATCTTTGAAGCTAAAATATTAGATTTAGTTTATGATTCAACGTATTCAGAGTATTTATTTAGGAATGGTTTGTGTTATTACTGGTGGATTTATTAATCTTCCAATCTACTATGCAGATGGAAATCCTATATTGCCTTATCAAAATATTGTGTTGAGTATCGTAGTAGCTATTACTGCACTTATAGCAATAGGTACTATTTTTTTGTATAAAAACAGAAAATTACAAATGAAACTTACTTGGGTTGGAATGATATTAGGGCTGAGTATGATTTTATTGTCAATAGGTGATTATTTATCTTTTATATCAAAAACAACTTTAGGTAAAAATATTTCATATGGATTTATATTTCCCATCGCCATTATTTTTTTATTTTTCATGGCATGGAGAGGCATTTCAAAAGATGAAAAATTGGTTAGAAGTATGGACCGATTAAGATAAATATATATTACATGAAAACATATTATACAGTTTTTTTATTATTATTTTTGTTGCAAATACAAGCACAAGTATTTACAGGAACTGGAGGCGGACTTCCAGATCTAAGTACAAGTAATTTCACCCTAACAACTTCCTCAATAACACCTGCCGCTCTTAATGCAACTCACGGTTTAGTATCCGTTTGTATCGATTTAAATCATACTTATGTAAGTGATTTAAATATTTCATTGATAAGTCCTAGTGGAAATATAATTGTTTTGATAGGACATGTTGGAGGAGGAGGTCAAGATTTTACAGGCACCTGTTTAAATGATAGAAGCAGCACGGATATAGCATCTGGAACAGCTCCATTTACAGGAGTCTTTAAGCCAAGTGAAGATTTAGGAAATTTAAATGATGGTTCTATTGCAAATGGAATATGGACATTAAGTGTTAGAGATGATGCTGGAGCGGATACAGGCTATTTAAATAGTTGGAGTTTAGTTTTTGATACTGCTGCAACATCACCATTTATGTTGAGTTCATCCAATTTACCGATAGTAGTTATTAATACATTAGGTCAAACGATTGTAGATGAACCTAAAATAAATTGTAAGATGAAAATTTTGTATCATGCAGATGGTTCGCGCAATTTTATAAGCGATGCGCCTAGTTATGATGCAGGAATTGGAATTGAAATAAGAGGAAATTATTCTTCTATTTTACCACAAAAGCCTTATGGATTTAGTACCCAAGATATTTCAAATAATGACAGCAATGTTTCATTAATAGGTTTGCCTTCTGAACATGATTGGATTTTACAATCGACCTATAATGATAAATCATTTGTAAGAAATGTTATGATGTTTGAATGGGCTAGAAGATTAGGAAATTATGCCCCACGTACTAAATATTGTGAAGTGGTTATTAATAATCAATATAAAGGCATTTATTTTCTATGCGAAAAAATTAAAAGAGATTCAAATAGAGTAAATATCGCTCGATTAGATGCAGATGATAATGCCGGAGATTCCTTAACAGGAGGATATATTTTTAAACACGATTATGATGATATAGGTTGGGATTCTTATTGGAGAGATAGTACTTGTGATACAAGACCATTACACTATAATTATTATTATCCAAATGCAAGTAATATTACTACTAATCAAGCAAACTATATCAAAGAATACGTTGATAGCTTTGAAGTAGCCTTGTTTAGCGATCACTTTCAAGATTCGATTTGGGGATATAAAAGATTTATCTCTCAAAAAACATTTGTTGATTATTTAATCTTAAATGAATTGGCTTGGAATGGAGATGGTTATAAAAAAAGTATGTTTTTTTCTAAAGATAAAAATGGTAAACTTAAAGCAGGACCAATCTGGGATTTTGATTGGGCGTTGAAATTCATGCCAGGAATGGATAGTTCGATGAACGGATGGAATTATTTAACTCCACCATGTGCTGGAGATGTATTATTTACTCCATGGTTTGCTCGATTGATGGAAGATACCTCTTTTTCAAATGCAGTATATTGTAAATGGACGAGTTGCAGAGATCAACTCATTATAGATACAACCAGTATATTTCATTTTGTAGATAGTACTGCTAATTATTTGGATGAATCACAAGCAAGACATTTTAATAAATGGCGAATACTAGGATTAGATAGTGGTTCACCTGAAGCGTATCCATTACCAGTTAGTTTTGCGGAAGAAGTAAATAGATTTAAATTTTTTCTTAGTCGTAGAATTGAATGGATCGATAATCATCTTTTTGGAAATTGCTATGTGATACCCGAAGATACTATCACTGTTGATACATTAGGAATAGCTCAAGATGTATATACTAATCATATCATACAAGTATATCCAAATCCAACATCAGACATTATACATATTCATTTGAATAATCAAGAGATTGTATCTCAGTTTATGGTATCAGATATGTTGGGTCGTGAATTAATTCATCATCCCATAGCATCTAAGTCAAATGATTTTACCATAGATATGAGTGCCTTTGCAAATGGGAATTATATAATAAGTATATATTCGAATTCAGGCTATTGTGATAAGGTCAAGATTTTCAAAAAGTAAATTAGTTAGAATGTTTTGTTATTTGAAGATAAACAAAAGCATGTAAGGTGTCATAGTCTTTTCCATTTTCCCTGAATGGTCTTAAATCAATCAATTTAATATCATACATATTTTGCTGCTTTTTATATTTAATGTTCTCGCCAATTTTTATCCAATATTTTTTACTGCCAAGTTGAAGTAGAATAGTAGCATTTCCTTCGGTGATACATTGCACTCCAATAGGACATCTATTATCTTCTATAATCTCTTTAAATTGAATACTAAGTTTATCATGTTTTACTTTTTGATGATAGTTTACTTGTGTTAGACTACCCATCCATGGAAGCGCATATGTAGATGTATTCAAAAAGATAATCAAACAGAACAACATGAAGTTTTTCATATTTATAAACTTGTGCTAGTTAGTAATTAATTTATAAAGTAATGTAAAGTTAATTCTTTCGTAATAATAAGTTTATATAATACACTAAGTTTTGTGTATGGAAAAAAGATATGTAGAAATAGCCGTTATATCGGATGTGCATTTAGGTACTTATGGATGTCATGCAAAAGAATTAAATCAATACTTAAAAAGTATACAACCTCGAATATTGATATTGAATGGAGATATTTTAGATATCTGGAATTTTTCTAAAAGCTATTTCCCAGCTAGTCATTTTAAAGTGATACGGAGGATATTGAAGTTAGTTGCTTCAGGTACACAAGTGTATTATATAACTGGAAATCATGATGAATATTTAAGAAAATTTAATGATTTAAACTTAGGAAATTTTAGAATTTTGAATCAACTAAGTTTACGTATTCATAATGAAAATTTATGGTTTGTTCATGGAGATGTTTTTGATGTAGCCATTACACATTCAAAGTGGTTAGCGAAATTAGGAGGTAAAGGTTATGATTACTTAATTGTATTAAATAGATGGATTAATAAAATACTTAAAGCATTAGGAAAAGAAAAAGTGTCCATTTCTAAAAAAGTAAAAAATAGAGTTAAAAAAGCAAGTATGCATATCAGTAATTTTGAAAATATGGTTTGTGAATTTGCTGCTTCAAAACATTATCAATATGTGATTTGTGGTCATATACATGAACCTATCATCAAAACGATTACACATAACAACCATTCCGTTCAATATTTAAATTCTGGCGATTGGATAGAAAATTTAACTTCTCTCGAATATAATTTAGGCCAATGGAGTTTATATCAATATGAACAACATCCAATAGAACAAGAAGAAATAGACGAAGAATCAGCCGAAGAAGATTTTACTATTCAACAATTATTAAATAAGATTGCATCCTAAACCAATAAAAATATTATACGGTATTCAAGGTACTGGAAATGGACATATTTCTAGGTCGTTAATACTTATTGAAGCATTAGCTAAAGAAATAGGAATTGATAATATAGATATTCTCATTAGTGGTCAAAATTATTCCTTAGATATTCCTTATAAAATCAAATATCATTTCACTGGATTATCTTTTAATTATGGTAATGCAGGTAAAGTAGCCTTGTGGAAGAGTATTCGTAATCTACAGCTAAAAGAATTTACAAAAGATATAAGATCGATTCCATTTCATATCTATAATCTAGTAATAACTGATCAAGAGCCTATCTCAGCATGGGGCGCAAAAAAACACAACATCCCTTCAATAGGAATTGGGAATATTTATGCTCTTGAAAGTACTTCTTTAAAACGATTGTTTTTACACAAATTAATGACCAAATGTTTTCAAAAAATATATTGTCCAGTTAAGAATAAAATTGTTTTAGACTTTACAAGAAAACAGGCAAATACTTTTTATCCCTTGTTAAGCGACGATTTTATGCAAGCTAAAGTAAAACATCATTCTTTTACTTTAGTCTATCTATTATCTTATTCTTTATATGAAATACTGGAGAAATTAAGCGATGTACAGCTAGCAGAAAAATGCTTTGTTGTTTATTCAAAAGAGGTTCAATCTCCCCTTAGGTATAAAAATGTTTACATTAAGCCAATATCTAAAAGTGCGTTTAAAAAAGATTTGATGAACTGTAGCCAACTCATTTCTACAGCAGGATTTCAAACAATAGCAGAAGCTTTATTTATGCAAAAGAAAATTTTGTTAATCCCCATTAAAGGCCAACCAGAACAAAAAGCAAATGCTATCATGTTAAGTAAACATCATGTAAAACGAATACGAAGATTAGATGCAGCAAAAATACATTCTTGGCTATTTGACTCAGAATCAACGCCTATAGTCTTTAAAGATGATAAAGAAGCTATAGTTCAGGCTATACTAAAAAGTATACAACATACAAATAGCCCTTCAAACTTAACATTGGCATAAATAATAGTTAACAATTCTTTTTTTACTTCGTAATTCAAATAGTAAAAAAAATTATAAGTATGAACAAGCAATTTATTTACGATAATAAAGGAAAAAAAACAGCAGTTGTAATTTTGATTAAAGAATGGGAAGAAATCAAAAGCAAGCTGAAAAAAAACAATAAAAAAGAGAAAAAAGAAGATAGTGCAAAAGAGATTAAACCTAAAAAAATTATTGCACCAAAAAATCCAATTATTAAAGTAGCTGCTAAAAAAAGTACAACACCTAAAGCAACGGCTACACCTAAAAAAAAATAACAGTTGCTAATGAATAGCAACTGTTTCATTAACTATTACTAAAACCATGACAGAACTGTATCGTTATTTAACGATAAGCAAATGTTAATTTTTTATTTAAAGTATAAGTGAATTCAATATTATCATTATATCATTTTTTGATATAATCAAATGGCTTTAGAAAGATAGGTAGTATTTGAATTTACATTTCAGTTTTAAGCATAAACCAAAAAGTAGAACCTTTACCGATGGTGCTTCGCACATTGATGCTTTGACCATGTGCTTCTAATATATGTTTCACAATAGATAAACCTAAGCCAGTGCCTCCATCTGTTCTTGATCGGTGCTTATCTACTCTATAAAATCGTTCAAATAATCTTGGTATATGTTCTTCTTCAATACCATAACCGTCATCACTAACTTCAATTAATAAGTTATCATCTACATTAAATAATCCAATATTTACTTCACCATTCACATTGCCATAATTAATAGCATTCACAATTAGATTATTAAATACTTGAGTAATTTTGTCTTTGTCAGCATATACGAAGTGTTCAGTATTTGAACCTTTTTTAAATCCTAGTTTGATGTTTTTGTCTTTGGCTTTGATCTCGAATGAATCATAAATTTCTTTAATCAAAAAATGAATGTCAAAACGAGTCAGTTCTAACATCATTTCACCCGTTTCATATTGAGATAATTCAAGTAAATCCTGTACAATAAAGCTAAGTCTCTCTACATTAGCAGCCGCTTTTTTTAAATACTGTTTATTGATGTTTGGGTCATCTATAGCTCCATCCAACAAGGTTTCTATATAGCCTTGAATATTGAAAATTGGCGTTTTCAATTCATGTGATACATTGCCTAAAAAATCTTTTCTATATTTTTCCATATGCATCATTTGTTCCAATTGAACTTTTTGTTTTTGTTCGTATTCGTCAACTTCTTTTTGAACTTTGTCTAAAAAATTTTCTTCGCTATCTAATGTTTCTTTTAATCTGTTTTTTTCTGATTTATCAGAACTGATAATTTTATATATCAATTTTATTCTTTCAAAAACAATGTTCCCAATATAATGATCTATCCCTATAAAAACAGCTACTGTTACGATAAGTGTAATACAAAAATAGACTAGTAAGTTAACATGAAATTTATAATAAAGTTCAAAGAAAAATAGCAGAGCAAATAAGAGTATAAATACACCACTAGCAATTACTAAAGCAATTTTCCTAATCGACCAATTATTCATATGTTAAAACTACAACAACTATCTCTCCTAGTCAAATTTATAACCAACTCCTTTCATTGTTTTTATGGTTTCATCTCCCAATTTTTCACGTAATTTTCTGATATGTACATCAATGGTTCTATCACCCACTATACTCTCGTTTCCCCATACTCTGCTCATGATTTCTTCTCTGTTAAATACTCTACCAGGCTTTGAAATTAATAACTGAAGTAGTAAAAACTCTTTTTTTGGAAGTTCAATTTCTGCTCCATCTTTATACACCAAATATTTTTCGGGATCAATTTCTATATTTCCTACTTTAATATTTAATTGTTTTTTAGTGGAATCACTTCTACGTAACAAAGCTTGTAACCTGCTTAAAAAGATTCTAGGTTTTAC
>CANHVE010000111.1 GCA_947464015.1 Saprospirales bacterium
CTTGTTTTTTGTTGATGCAAATAGACTAAATAAAAAGAAGCTGTGCGACTTTCTTTCTTTACCAAAATGGAAAATGGAAGTCCAAACTTAACGGGAAATTACATTCTGCTGTAAATCAATATTTTAAATAATATATAAATACGTAAAATAGTACCACTCATGCAAAAAGATGTACGAAGTAATGCTAAAAAAATTGAAGAATATATCGATTTAGCACCCGAAAATCAGAAAGTACTACTTCTAAAAATTAGAAAAATCATTTTAGAAAACGATTTTCAACTCCTTGAAGATTGGAAATTGGGACCAAATTGTTCGTATCAAGGGATGGTTTGTGGCTTTGCCTATTTCAAGAAGCATATTAAAATCAATTTTTTTAATGGTGCATTTCTTCAAGACAAGCATCAATTATTTAATTATGGATTTGATAATGAACATAATAGAGGCATAAATGTACCTAACGGTGAAGGCATTCATGAAAAGCATTTTGCTGCTTTGTTAAAAGAAGCCTGTTTGTATAATCAAAAAAACAATACTCAAAATCAATCGATTATTCGACCAAAAACAGCTATCACAATAGAAATTCCTTCAGTAATACGTATTTTTTTAAAAGCCTATCCAAGTGAATTATCCAATTTAGAATCTATTTCTTATACGCATAAAAAAGAGTATATCAAATGGATTTTAGAAGCTAAAAAAGAAGAAAACCAACAACGACGATTAGCAAAAATGTTGGAGATGTTACAAGCAAAAAAACATCTATAAAAAAAATGCGCTTTTATATCCTAGACATAAAAGCGCATTTATATATTTTATTTTAACTTACTTAAAATGAATAAGCTACTTTAAACATAAAGAATCTACCAATTTGTGGAGTACCTGGGAAACTCTGGAATCTATATCCTAAAATATTATTGACATTCATACTAAGCAATACGCCTTTAATCCATTTGTTTTGTGAAACCGGTTGATAGCTCACTTTAAAATCTACTAAGTTAGCTGCATTTACCGTTCCTACATAAATAGCACTATTGGCAGGATAAGAATCAGACCATCTCCAATTGATACCCCAACCCACTCCATATTTTTTAATCATATGATCTATACTTAATGAAGTTTTAAATCGTGGTGCATTTAATCCCACATAACCATTTGCAGCACCCAATAAAGGAATTCTATTTTTATTGACAAATGAACCAGCAAATGATACACTTAATCCATCTACAATTTCATAAGTAGCGCCGATATCAATACCTGCTAAATCTACTTTACCTAAATTTCTATATACTAAAATGGCGTCATTCCCAACCAATGAATCATCTGGAGTAACCGAACCCACTGGAATCGCTTGACTAGCTCCAGTAAGCAAGTTCATCAAATCGTCATACACCGTTCCATTTGGAGTACCACCTGTATATGCACCATCTAATAATGGTCTGCCACTAACAGGATCACTTAAACCCGTAAGTAATAAATCATAGGTTGGTGCAAAGGTTGAAGGTTTTTGTAAATTCTTCCATAATAAACTAGAGGAATCACCACTAGTACCTAATGCATTCATAAAATCAGTTTTATTAAACACTACACTACTAGTAGATAAGGTAAGTGGACTCACAAAATTTTTAATTCGAGTATAATAAACATCAGCAGTAATAAATGCTTTTTTACCTATGGCACCTTTATAACCTAATTCCCATGTTTGATTTACTGTACTTTTAATTTTCTCTACTTTGCTATAACCACCTGTCCATTCTTCTTTGGTTAAATAATCAATAGCTGTATGATTTACATTAGTGATGGTTCCTGTTGGACCTGCAATGCCTTCAAACAATCCACTCAATAAAGTTTGTACCAACTCTGCAGACGTACCAGTTTTAGAAGCCAATCCATTAGCAATAATTCTATTCATACTATCAAATGCAATCACATTGATACTTTTATCATTTACTGCGCTCCAATTATTTGTATACGGACTTCTCATCAATGCATTACCATCGCTATCGTATCTATAATCAAGTCCATTCGCATTACCAAAGCCTCTTACATTGATTCCATTTGGAATTAATCCATTCGATAAATCTAAATATAAATTCAATGTAGACGGAGAAGAGAATGCTCTGTTATAAGTGAAGCGAATAGTATTATTAGGATTCACTTTATATACTAAAGCCGCACGTGGAGAGAACATTACCTCTTTCATCTTATCATGATAATCTACTCGGAACGCAGCTACTAATTTTAATTGACGAATAATATCCCAATCTGCTTGTAGATAACCACCATACTGATTGATATTATCTACTTTTTCAAATCGTCCATTGATAGTACCATCTGTTTGCGGACGAGTCATTAAGATATCAGCACCGTACACTAAGTTTAATTGATTAATAGGTTTCCAACTATGTTGAACCTGTACAACATGCAATTTACTTTTATCTAATAAAGGTTGAATTTTATATGGTGGTTGTGCGCCTGCACTTACTTGAGGAATCAAATACGTTTGTCCTGAATTACTTCCATTTAAATAATATTGCACAAATAAATTTTTCCATTTGAAACGAGCTTGCGCATAATAGTAACTCCAGTTTTTAGCTTGACCAGCACCTAATCCTGTAAGTTCAAGATTTGTTCCATTACTCATACCGCCATTTAAGATAAGCGTCATGTTTTTATTGATTTTAAAATCTAATCGTGCATCAAAATTGTATTTACGAATACGGAAATCTCTATCGAATTTTGCATTTTTTACATAACCTGTATCTTTTATTCCATTTATAACAGTATCGTAACGAATAGAACCATCATTATTTCTATCTACGATAATTGAATCATTTTTAAATATGCTACCATTATAAGCTGTACCATACCATAATAAATCACCTACTTTAGGTTCGTTTGGATCATAATATTTCCAATCGCTACCTGTAGCATAACTACCACTTACTTTGAAACCGAACCAATCAGTCGGTTTAGCCGCGATACGAAGTTCAGGTGTATAAACCCAAGTACGAGGCGATTGTGCAGGTGGAGCTAATGAATCTCTACTGGCATATAAATATTTTTGATCGCTGATACCAAAAGTATGTGATAATCCTACCGATAATTTTCTGTCCATATCCAACGGACTTTTTGTTTCGATATACAAACCTCCATCACTCGCATTTGGCCCATATAATGCCGAACCTGGACCACGCACCAATTCCATTTTACTAATATCACCTTGAGTGGTTGGAATCAATTGAAAAGCATTTAATTTCAATGAAGGAACAGAGGCAATTCTATTATCCACTAAAGTCATTAAAGAACCTGAAAAGATATTATTAAATCCTCTTACTACTACATTACTGGCATATAAACCTGTTTGCATAATATCTACACCCGGTACTTTTTTTAAGTTATCAGTCACCGTCAATGGTGTATTGGTAATTATTTTATCAGCTGTTAAAACCGTTACGGAAGCAGGAGCATCAATTAATTTTTCTTTTCTTCTACTCGCGCTTACAACTACTACATTTAAACCTACATCTTCTTTTTCCATTTTAAATGAAATGGTTTGTGTAGCACCTGAGCTAAGGCTAATTGCTTTTTCAGTTGCGGCATAGCCAATAAATGAATAAACTAATACTGGCGCTTTGTTATCGGCTGGAATATTAATTTGGTATTTCCCATTGATATCGGTAGTAGTACCAGTGGTGGTGCCTTTAAGCATGACTGTAACACCAGGCATGGCTTGATTGGTTTCATCATTGATTATACCACTTACTTGCACTTGGGCAAAAATGGATGTACAGCAAAAAATAAATAATACGAGTATTTCATTCTTCATTTGTTATGATTTGATTAGAAATGTGAAAATAAGTTAATATTTAGTAGAATACAAATTCTAATAATAACATTGAAATAGTTGAAAAACTAATATTGTATTCGAATTGCATTGGAATCGTCTTTTCGATCATCCGAACAATGCTAAGATTCGCATTTTGTTCTTGTGCCTCTGCTAAAGTAAACCATAAGTTGGCGCGAGTGTTACACTCGTGTCCGTATAGTATTAATCTATTTTATAAGATATTTAAAACTTTAATGAAATCGTCTTTTCAATCATGCGAACGATGCTACGATTCGCATTTTGTTCTTGTGCCTCTGCTAAAGTAAACCATTTTAAATCATGCGATTCATCCGAGATAATGATGTCGTGACTATCATCAGCAATGGTTAAAAAACGAATATCATAATGCAAATGAGTAGGATCATTTTTATATGCAGCGATTTCATGCACATCTACATCAAAAATAGTTGGTTTGATTTCATATTTGCTTAAGCCTGTTTCTTCTTCCAATTCTTTTTGAGCAACGGCGAGCACATCCGAATCGCCATCGCAATGTCCACCGGGTTGTAGCCACAAATTAATTTTTGCATGATGTGTCATCAACACTTTAGTAAAAGTAGGATTGACAATCCATACAGAAGCGGTGATATGACCTGGAGCAAATTCGCGTTTAAAACAATCAGGATTATTTTTTACAAAATCGATTACTTGTTGATGCATATGCATTTCATCAGGTAATGATGTATGATAATTTTCTAATAAATCTAAAAAAGGTTTTCGGTGCATGATAGAAAACAAAAGTAAGGATAGAAAAAAGAAGCGACATTATTTACATTAAACAGTATGTGTATAAACCAAAAAAAATCCTTTTACTCATAGGAATAAAAGGATTTTTTAATTATAGTTTAAAGTATGATTAATCTTCTAAGATTGCTTCAACTTTGAGTCCTAGCAGGGTCTTCCTTAGGAGACCCTGTGTGTTGATGCAACAATTATTCTGCCTAGTAAATTCGAATTACAAACTAGAAGATTGATGCTTTTATTATGCTTTTTTATTAATCATTCTACTCCTTCACAAACTTACCAGTAGCCAATAATTTAGCATCTTTTCTGATTTGTATCAGATACATACCTGATGATAATCCTTTGATATCTATATCTTGTATGCCACTATAGGCAGGCAATGAGGATGAATACACCTCATTGCCCAACATATTGTAGATACTTAAAATAGGCTCAGTACTACTATTCCATTCTATATTTCCATAATCTACTCGAATGTACTCTGTACTTGGATTGGGATAAATCTGAATCGATTTTAGTAAGGTAGTTCCACGTTGTGACTCAATACCCGTAAGCGTATCACAGGGGCTACCTAATAAACGACCCAAGCGATAATTGGGGTTATTGGAAAATCCTTTTCTAAAACCTATTATAGCTTTTAATTTTAGACCATAAGGCTTATATTGACAATTTACTCCGCCAAAATTAGGATTATCAATTATGTGAAAATAACTTTGAACACTTACTTGATCTGCTCCAATATATATTTTACCATTTGGGGCAAGTGAAATTTGACCAATACTAATTAAGGAACGAAATATAATATCATCAGGTATAGCTGTATCAGGTATAGCTATTAATATTCTAGATGCTGCTATATCACTCGCCCATAAATCAAATTGGTATAAACGTTTTACGGTAGTAACATATAAATAACGACTATTGGCAGATACCGCAGAGAATAGTACCCAAAAAGAATCTGCTAAATAAGGGAAATCGATATGCTTCTCATTGCTCAATAAGCCACTACATCTATCAAAATCATAAATATATACTCCCGTATTATAAGCACCACTTACAATATATTTAGAGCCATCAGGGGTAAATAAATTACTATATATGGAAACCGAATCTTGAATATTACCGATGCATTGAATTTCCTCCGAGCTAATACCTGTAGGGCTGAAAAGAGAGCGACTATAACAATTATCGCCTCTATGGCCTTCTAAAATCCACCAATCTCTCCCATTAGCATGTTTACAAGCTGTGATATTGCCCATATAATTAATACCATTCCATATTTTTTGATTTTTACTAATGACCTTGCCATGTCCTGCATTGGCAGCAATATCGATAGTAGTGAGTTTTAAATATTTATAATAATATTTTGAATCAATAATAAATGCAGTATCAATTGTACTATGGAATAGATAAAAAACACTATCATTGCCAAATGAAGGCAATACTAAAGTGCCTTGCATGGCTCGATAGCCTCCATCAAGCACATCAGGAGCTTGTACTAAACTATAATAACTGGGGTTCAACGTATCGCTATTCTCGATTTTTTCATGGTATTTATTGGCTATACTACTTCCATTGGTATAAAATAATAAATGACCATTATCATCTGAAAATGCACTATTCGTCCAGTCAAAATTCATATATGAACTATCTCTATTAATTACTAAAGTGTCACCATTAAAATCAAAGTGATTTATACCAAACCAATTATTAGTTATTGAATCATATACTTCATAACCTAAAGACCCAATGATCCAATTATAGTCATTCTTTTGAGAGAAATCAAAAGTATATATATGAATAAATAATAGTAAGAATAATACTTTTTTCATCATCTTATAATGCTTATTTTTTCTTGATGTATCTTATTATTATATTGATCTTCTAATATCAATAGATATTCTGCTGCATTTAATAATGTTATATTTACAATTGATTTTTGAGAATCATTTTCTACCTTCGATTGTAATACTATCCTACCAAACATATCTTTCAATATATACTTACTAATTGTAGATTTTGGATATTCTATAATTAAATAATCATCTGCAGGTATAGGATAAACCTTGATTTGCTCAACATTTTTTATTATGGCATCAACTTTATTATTACATAAAATCGAATGACTTGAGTTAGTATTTGCTAATCTATAAGCATAAGATGTACTGCTACAGGCATTCTCATCGTCATACATAATATCATCATTATATAAATGAATGAGTCCTCTACTTAAGTAGGTGGCTTCACCTCCTATAAATGGGCAGAGATTGGCTATGTATTCTAATCTTGATTGTTCGTAAGGACTAAATTCCCAAATATCATCAGCGATTGTGGCCTGATATATTGTATTATATTCTTGTAAATACTGTTCACTTTCATTAGATACTTCTACACTTGAATTAATATCCGTATTTGCTTCGATTAAACTGGAATTTGTACTAACAATTGACAAATATAATAGTTGCAAATGACTATTAATATTTTTTATATCTTCTATTAAAGTAGCCTTTGCATTCAAATAAGTACTATCAGTGCTTAAAATCGTATCGCCTGCATAAATACTATCTAAATATATTAATGCTTGTGTCTTATCCTCTTTTAAACTATATAAACTGTCATATACACTATGACTTATAGAATCCAGAGTAGACCAATCTAAATTATTAGCATCCATAGTTTCAAAAGCACCTATACTAGTGGTACTTTTATCAATCAAATAATCTTCTTCTTCACTGCCACTATAAACCCCTTGATCAAAAGCCAATTCGTATAATTTTTTTTGATTTTGATAACTTATAGTACTATCAAATTCTCCAAAATCAATACTATCTGTTGCGATATTAGAACTAACTTCATCAAATACCATGGGTGTTGTTATAAGCATTTTTTCACAGCCTGTATTAGGTGTAATTAAAATTGTTCTATCAAACCATACTCCTGCAGTTGAGGGTAAAATTTCTGTTAACGCAGGATATAATATAGACCCAGGTAAATCATTAATTTCAAATTTTGAGAAACCAATATCAAGTGGATTAGTATTCATATTTCTAGCAGCATAGCCATCATATACACCGTGCCATTCATTGTATTTATTAAGTTGTGTACCTATAATAGCAGAACGATTAATTAACAAGCCATCAAAATGATTTTCCATTCTATTGTTTTTGAAATTAGAAGTGCAATAACTTACAAATTTAAACCCATAATACGTATCATAACTTTCATTGCAAACAAAATCGCCATTGCAAGTATTAAAAGCAAATGCTGTAGGTTTTATTGAGCCATTATAGTGTGATCTATCTACTCCTCTAACGGTGTTTTGAATTAAATCAATTGCATTACTATTTGATAAAGAAATACCTGCATAAGTTCTTAAATTTGCAGGGGCAAAATCATTAATAATGTTAATAGTGTTTTGTTGAATATCTAAACCTTTTGAATTTTTAACATCTATACCAAAATTAGCTCTATAAGATAGATTTATTGTATTATTCATAATAATAGCTGATGTAATTGGTGCTGTATTTGACTCACTTACATGAATCCCAGTAGTTCTTATTATAGGCACGATACTAGGCGTTCCTTTTATGCCAATTGTGTTTCCTATTACAATCAATAAGTTACATGGTATGGCTGTTTGGTTATTCAATTGAATACCATATCTATTTTGTGTTGCATCTATAGTATTTGCTTTTATTACAATTTGTGCATTTGCATATTGTGTTGCTATAATACCTGTTCTGCAATTAAAAAGGTTGTTTTGAATAATATTCATATTATAAAAATTTCCTGTAATTCCACTTATTTGACAATTAATAAAATTAGGAATACTTGGATCAAATGGAGTTACAGATAAACTACTTGGAGGTGCACCCCCTAATACTGAACCTTTATTTATTGCAAATATACCATTTCCAAAAAAATTAGTATATCCGTATGCTAGATGATCGGTAAATGTGGAGTTGGTAATTATAGCATCTGGCCCTGTAGCTCTTATATTACCTAATACGATACCATTGGCTAAACCTTCAAATATATTTATATGTGGTGAACCTGAAATACCAACTTCTAAAACGTTAGGACCTATTGCATGTATTCCAGCCCAACCTCTAGTTAGTATCGTAGGAGTAGGTTCGGTACTATAAATATCAGCACTCATACCTGGATATGGAGCATATAAATTTCTATTCCCAATAAAGCTAACAAAATCAACTGGAGCTAGAAAATATTCATTATTTAAATAGATACCAACAAAATTATTAGTAAATGTA
>CANHVE010000112.1 GCA_947464015.1 Saprospirales bacterium
ATTAAATATGGATATTTTAAATATATTTAGTAAATTTACTTCAAACAAATTAAAAAAAATGTGTATTTTTTATTTCAATAATTGCCATACTATTGTAATGATGTAATATATACTATATGAAAAAACTAATACTCCTATTACTCGTATGCTCAGGCATACAAATGCAAGCGCAAATTATTGATGCGGTGAACGACAACTATTATGTTCGCGTAAATATTTGCCCTAGTGTACTCACCGTTCGATTCAATGATGTAGTGACGCTCGGCTCTACTCAATTAATCGGCGTTACCAATACCTTACCATTCGACAATATTACTATTGATACCAATAATATTACCATTAGTTATTGTTGGACGGGGCCTTATGTAAAGTCAAGATCGTTCAACTATATTATATATCAAGATACTTCTGGTACTGGTATTGGCGTATATGATACAGCCACCGTTAGTTTAAGTTTTGCCAATACCGATTCTATTTATCCAGGCGATTTTAATAAAGATGGTATCGTGAATAATATCGACTTATTAGGTTTCGCTAAGAACTTCAGAAATACGGGTCTGTATCGATTCGGAGGGAGCTCTATTAATTTCTTAGATTATTACGGACAAGATTGGGACACAGTTTCGAATTTTAATGGAAGTTCTATTAATGCTAAGTATGCCGATTTTAATGGTACAGGACTAGTGGATAGCAATGATTTACAAGCGTATTACAGAAATTATAATAAAAGCTATCGCACACCTACGCCTATCACTCCAACAGTTGGCGGGCCTTATTTACGTATAGAAAATTCGGCAAGTATGGATACTTTCTTTGACGGCAATACACTTCAACTTAATGTGGTTTTAGGCAGCAATACAGATACGATTCGTGATATATTAGGTATAGCGTATACGATTTCGTACGATTCTACTTGTATCGCACCAAATACCGGCGATACGGCTGTTCGTGTGCAGTATAGTACTACCTCTAATTTCTTTATTACACCCACCAATTATTTATATAGTAATATCGAATCAATCCGACATAAAGAAATTCAAACAGCCATTGCTAGTTCCAATAAAACTGGTACAGATGGTGCTGGTATTGTCGGAAATATTGTAGTGGTATTAGATGATTATATCGATGGTAATATTAAAAGCCCTGGATTATACCCGCTCATATTTAGAGTGAAGGATGTAGTTGCCATTAAAAGCAATGGTGATCGAATACCTGTTCAAGCACAGAATACTATATTTTATTATAAAAAAACAGGGACGAATATCGCCTCTGAGCGTTGCGCCAATTGGACAATTTACCCTAATCCTGCATCAGATATATTGATGATTAATAGCAGTTGCGTGACAAATGCTACGATTAAAATCATGAATATGTACGGTCAACTAATCGATACCTTTGAAATGAATACGGCAGATACCAATTATTCCTTAGCAAATTATGCTTCGGGTATTTATCAAGTGTTGATTCAAGAGGAGGGGAGTATAGAAACGAAAACTTTAGTGATTCAACACTAATTATTTTTTCAGTTTAGCAGTGCCGTCTATACTTAACTGGTAGGTATTAAGTACATATTTGGTTTTGCCTTTACGTGTAATGGCATCTTCTTTTTTGGCAAGGGCAATACCATTTTCAAATACAATAATCTCTTGATACAGCGCTTCAAACAGCACTTTACCTTCTTGATTCATCACGCCCCAATGGGTTCCATCTACAGAGAAACTACATAGATTGTCTTTGAAATCACCAGCTGTTTTAAAATATGGTAATTGGCTTTGTCTAAGTCCATTTTGATTAATAAAAAACACTGAGGTATCCATCATGACATAGGCAAGACTATCTCTGAAATTACGCGCTTTTGTATAGATGAATGGGATTTTAATTTCACCGCGATTATTCAAATAACCCCATTTTCCTCGAGCTTCATTCACTAAAAACAATCCATCACTTACATCATTTATTTCAGGATAAATAATAGGCACAATCGTATCGCCTAATTCATTAATTAATCCATGTAGGCAATTCTTTTCGGGACAATCGCCTATACCTACAATTGCTACTGCTTCTTCAAAATCGTATGCTTCATCATATACAGCCGGCAACATATGATTTTCTTTATCGATATAAGAATATCTACATTTATCATTCTCGCAAGTTTTGCTGATTAATGCAAATCTAGAATCGAAACTTCCTGCTTCATAATATCGAGCCGAAATATGAATAATCGTATCGTCTATCATAAAGCCTGATAAATCATCTTTTTCAAAAACAGTTAAATTCCAATAAGATTGAGTAGAATCTCTTCTAAATCGCTCTATATTATAATAATTCGGATAGTTTTGAATGAATGAAATATAGTCTGCTGGTCGATCTTTAGCAGTTTGATAAAGGTAGAAATAATCCCAGGCTTTTTTCCAGCCATAAGTCGACTTAGGATAACGATCGATAAAGGCAATCAATTGCTCATCCGTAAATGTTTTGCAACTGAGTTGAAATAAATATTTTTCTGCTTCTAAATGAAATGGAGCAGTCGGATAGTTGCAAATATAAGAGTACAATTTGAAAGGGTCTGCATCTTTACCAAAATCAGCATATAACAACATTTCGTATCTCGCTTTTGCCGTGTCTCTATAATAAGCATCAGGATATTTATCGATATATTCTTTGTATGCTTGCCAGGTATTTATGTCTGTAACGCTTTTAAATAATAGCTTTTCGTAATTTTCTCTAGCTAAACCTGCTTGATTCGATTCAGGATATTTTTCCATGAATTCTTTAAAACTCATAAAATCATTTTGTGCATTTGCATACATATAGGCTCTATCATTGCGATGCTTAATCAAATCATTTCTTATGAAAGTATCTACAATAGGACTCTGTATTGATTTTTCGTAAAGCGCTAATTGATTCTGCTGTATGCTGGCTACATAAATTTCTAATTCAATTTGATGATATAATTTATTAATCTCATTACTCGTAACAGGTAATTTGTTATTGCGAAGTAATAATTTCGCATCCTGATTGGCATTGTATTTACGGGCACTTTCGCTTATTTGATACAATGCATCAAAATAGCTATGGAGCGAATCAGCACTTTGATAATAATAGCATGCATAATAATAATTGATCGCATAATCATTCGTATCTTTAATAGCATACTTATCTAAAAGCGCTTTGGCTTTCATGTAGTCGTGACGAGCTATTAAAGAATTAATACTAGAGGTAGCGGAGTATAATATGGTGCAAGTGCTGAGTACTATCGAAATACTAAATACCCATCTTAAAAACATAGTTATAAGGCAGGTTTAACTAGTTTTCTGAAGAATGTAATAAATTGCATCAAAGCCATTACATTCGTCGCTTTGATTTTGCCCATCATAAAAGCCATTTGTGGATTCACTCTTCCTAATTCGATATCTTCATAATCACTTGCCTTAGCAGAAATTGTACAAGTACTTTCGCCTATATGACCTTCGTTTACAGTGCATTCTAAATCCTTAACCGCTACTGTATATAATCCTCCTGTATCACCACTAAAATCTAGGTGAAACGTCATGTCTGTATCTTGTTCGCATTTTTCTGGTCTAAAACGTTCTTTTAATCCTAATACAATTTCTCTAGCTGTTTTTGGAAGGTGCTCCATAGTTGAATATTTTTTTATTTAAACACGAAAATAATCATTATAATGAATATCGCACAACGAAATTATAAACGAATCATTAAGTTTTGTTAAATGCTAATAAATATGGCCAGTAGCTATTTTATAAGTATAATTTACAATAATGCTAATGATAGCTACAGCAATTAATACATATAAAAAGACATCTTTTTGTGATGCGGTAGTATGCTTTTTAAAGAACCTACTATAAAATAAATAAGCTAATACCGCTAATATAGGAAGTAAGGGAGGGTAGTAATGAAAACTTTTTGATAGATGTCCGCTCAACAATGCCCAAAAGGCTCTTTGAGCTCCACAGCCTGGACAATCGAAGCCAAAAACATGTTTAAAAACACAAGGTAGTAGAATTGCTGATATCATGAAATATATAAGTCAAAATTACACATAATCATTAACTTTGTCTCATCTTAAATATATGAATACAGCTAAGAAAGGAATTCGACATATTGCGAAAATCTGCGCTTTGAAAGGCGTTCGTCATGCAATCATTTCTCCAGGATCAAGAAATGCACCTATTATAGCCGCTTTTTTAGCTGAAAAATCTATAAGCTGCACGAGTATTGTTGATGAACGAAGTGCTGCTTTCTTCGCATTAGGTATAGCTCAACAAGAGCGAAATCCTGTTGCCTTAATCTGTACCTCTGGCAGTGCTGTGTTAAATTATGCGCCAGCCATCGCAGAAGCTTATTATCAAAAAATACCTCTCATTATTTTGTCGGCCGATAGACCACATGAATGGATAGATCAAGGTGAAAATCAAAGTATCGTACAACAGGATATCTATCGAAATTATATCAAAAAAAGCGTCGAGTTACCCGTAGAATCTATACATGAAAAAGATGAATGGTATAGCAATCGTCTGGTGAATGAAGCGATCAATTGTGCGATGTATCCCGAAGCTGGGCCTGTGCATATCAATATTCCATTGCGTGAACCTTTATATGATTTAGTAGATATAAAGGAGGAGGAATTACCGAAATTGATTCAAGCACATCCTTTTGAAAGTATATTGGATGCAACTACTATACAATCATTGCAAGCACAGTGGTCTCAAGCAAAAAAGAAAATGATCATTGTGGGAGCTCAAGCAAATGATGAAGCTCTAAATACCATATTGAATCATATCAGTAAAGATGATAGTACGATTATATTATGCGAACAGATATCGAATATCCATATCGATTCAAATGCGTATATCAGTATGGTGGATGCTTGCATCGAATCTATTACTCAATTACCATTGCCTACATTTAAACCAGAAATAGTCATTACTATTGGCGGCGGAATCGTATCTAAAAAAATAAAATTTTACTTTAGAAAAAACCAATTACAGCATTGGCATGTGTCAAAAACAGGCGAACATTGGGATACTTTTCAAAACTTAAGTAGAGTGATTCAACAAAGTGCTTCAGTTTTTTTACAAACCTTATATCAAAATCAACCTAACACAATTTCATCTGATTATAGAGAGAGCTGGCTTAATCTTCAAGACAAAGCACATCAATTACATATTCAATATTTATCTACTTTACTATTTTGCGATTTTAAAGTATTTGAATATATCTTAAAAGAATTGCCTGCTAAATCAAATATACATTTCGGAAATAGCACGCCTATACGTTATGCGAATTTATTTTTACAATCAAGTAGTAAATCTTTTAGCATTAATGCCAATAGGGGAGTGAGCGGTATTGATGGAGTGACTAGTACTGCAAGTGGTGCAGCCTTTGCGCATCCTCAACAATTGACATTTTGTATTACAGGCGATATTGCATTTTTATATGATAGTAATGCACTATGGAATGAACGCTTATCGAAAAATTTACGCATCATCATCATCAATAATGGAGGAGGTAATATATTTAAAATTATTCCTGGGCCAACTCAGATCGATCGTTACGAAGAATATATCGAAACCAAACAACAAGTAAATATCGAGTCGTTAAGCAAAGCTTACCATATAGATTTTTTTACTTGTAACGATGCTTTATCCTTAGAAAAAATATTTCAAACATTTATCGATAATGCTCAAGCGGCTATATTGGAAATAAAAACGGATAGCGATTATAGTGCATCAACTTTAAAAAATTATTTCAACTATTTAATTACACATTATGAGCAATAAAAATTGGACGAGTATAAAAGAATATCAAGACATCACTTTTAATTATTCAGAGGGAGTAGCTCGAATAGCGTTCAATAGACCTGAATGCAGAAATGCCTTTCGTCCAAAAACCGTTTCTGAATTACTTGATGCTTTAATCATCTGTCATGAGAGTCAAGAAATAGGCGTAGTGCTTTTATCTGCAGAAGGGCCAGCCCCTAAAGATGGAGTATGGGCCTTTTGTTCAGGCGGCGATCAACGAGTACGTTCCACTACGGGTTATAAAGGAGAAGATGGAGTAAATCGTTTTAATATTTTAGATGTGCAACGTCAAATACGTTTTATGAATAAGGTAGTAATTGCAGTAGTGCCAGGTTGGGCTGTAGGTGGCGGTCATAGCTTGCATGTGGTTTGCGATTTAACTGTTGCGAGTAAAGAACATGCTATCTTCAAACAGTCTGATGCTAATGTTGCAAGCTTTGATGCCGGATTTGGTTCTGCATATTTAGCTCGACAAGTTGGGCAAAAAAGAGCACGTGAAGTATTCTTTTTAGAAAAACAATATTCAGCTCAAGAAGCCTATGAAATGGGTATGGTCAATGCAGTGGTTCCTCATGCAGAACTAGAAGATTTTGCCTATGGGTGGGCGCAAGAAATTTTAACGAAAAGTCCTACGGCTATTAAAATGCTCAAATTTGCATTCAATTTAATTGATGATGGATTGGTTGGGCAACAAGTATTTGCGGGCGAAGCGACGCGATTAGCCTATATGACCGAGGAGGCTACAGAAGGTCGAAATGCTTTTCTAGAGAAACGAAAACCTAATTTTAAGAAGTTTCCAAAGTTCCCATAAGCAGCATATTATCCGAATACTTTTTCAAGATGCACTTTCATTTCTTCCTGTAATTTCAATGCTTCTTTTCGAGCTTGTTGAGCGAAGTCTTTTTCTTTTCCTGCATAAATGATTCCTCTTGAAGAGTTGATTAAAAGTCCTACGCTCGAATTCATTCCGTATTTGCATACTTCTTCTAAACTACCGCCTTGCGCACCAACGCCAGGAACTAAAATAAAATGATGGGGAATTAGTTTACGAACAGCGCTTAAATCTGCAGCACGAGTAGCGCCTACAACATACATCATATTTTCATCGCTGCCCCATGCTTGCGTTTTAAGTAAGACATCTTCATATAATTGTTTGCCGTCTACTGAAAGTGTTTTTTGAAAATCAGCAGAGCCTTCATTCGAAGTGAGCGCTAATACAATTGCCCATTTATCTTTAAATTCTAAAAAAGGACTTACCGAATCTTTGCCCATATAAGGCGCAATAGTGATGGCGTCAAATTCCATTTTTTCTAAAAAAGCTTTTGCATACATCTTAGATGTATTACCTATATCTCCACGCTTGGCATCTATAATACTAAATACTTCATTAGGTATATAATTTTTAGTCGCTTCTAAACTTTGCCATCCCGCTAATCCGTAAGATTCATAAAAAGCGCTATTGGGTTTATAAGCAACACATATATCATGTGTGGCATCGATGATTTGTTGATTGAAACTAAAAATCGGATCTTTTTCTTGAAGTAGGTGAGGAGGTAATTTCTCTAATTCAGGATCTAATCCTACACATAAAAAAGATTGCTTTTGTTGAATACTATTAATCAGGTCTTGTTTATTCATTGATGATGGATGGATGTTTTTATGCTATAAAAAAGCCAATGGAAATCCATTGGCTAATATCTTAATTTAATTTGAGAATGAATAAATTCTTTATCCTCATTAAAATCTTTCGAATTTATTGAAGAAGAAACTTCCTTCTAATGATGCATTTTCATCGCTATCGCTTCCGTGAACGGCATTTGCTTCAATTGATTTCGCATACATTTTTCTAATAGTACCTTCTTCTGCTTTCGTTGGATCAGTAGCACCGATTAATTTTCTAAAATCTTCTACTGCATTTTCTTTCTCTAAAATTGCAGCTACGATTGGGCCACTACTCATATAATCACATAACTCATCATAGAATGGTCTGCTTTTATGTACCGCATAAAATTTACCTGCATCATCTTTTGATAATTTAGTGTATTTCATACTTACAATTTTAAATCCTGCATTGTTAATCATTGCTAAGATATTTCCGATATTGCCTGCTACTACTGCATCTGGCTTTAACATAGTGAACGTTTTATTACCTGCCATAATTTTTATTTATTTATTTTTTTAATTTTTTCAGTTTGCAAAACTACGAATTTACTTTTGATAAATACTAATACTAAGCCATATTTAACTTTGTATTCGCAGCTCTTTTTCTATCGTTTTCTGTCAATAATATTTTTCTTAAACGCATGCTTTGTGGAGTAACTTCTAAATACTCATCAATTTGAATATATTCCATCGCTTCTTCTAAAGAAAACTTGATAGGTGGAATATTTTTAGTAGCATCATCTTTACCGGCAGCTCTAAAGTTCGTTAATTGTTTTTCACGAACTAAATTAATTACCATATCATTATCTTTTGAATTTTCACCTACAATTTGACCTTCATAGATATCTTCGCCTGGATGAATAAAGAAACGACCTCTATCATGCAATTTATCAATTGAATAAGGAGTTGCTGTACCTTTTTCCATAGAAATCATCACTCCATTAATTCGACGTGGTAATACCCCTCTCCATGGTTCAAATCCTAATAAACGATGCGTCATAATACCTTCACCAGCAGTAGCTGTAAGAATCAGATTTCTTAAACCAATCAAACCTCTAGATGGAATTTTAAATTCTAAATGTTGTAAATCACCTTTAGGCTCCATCACCACTAATTCCCCTTTACGTTGTGTAGCTAATTCAATTACTTTACCTGCTACATCACCTGGCACATCTACCACCATACTCTCAATTGGTTCGCATTTAACACCATCAATTTCTTTTACGATTACTTGTGGTTGACCTACTTGTAATTCATACCCTTCTCTTCTCATGGTTTCTATCAATACCGATAAGTGAAGAATCCCTCTACCGTATACTAGATGCGAATCAGGACTATCTGTTTCAACTACACGTAAAGCTAAGTTTTTCTCTATTTCTTTCATCAAACGATCTCTCAA
>CANHVE010000113.1 GCA_947464015.1 Saprospirales bacterium
GTATTGTTTTAATAAATATTATTTAAATATAATATATATTATTCACTAATATACAACAATATAAAATAAAATATTACAATAAAATTGAGTTATATAAAAATAACCTATTAAATGATTTTATCATTTCCAACTTCTGAGATAATAAAAAGATAGCTCTATTTAAAACGAAAATTATTATAATTTGATAATTAGGAAATTTGATAATTTGATAATTATGCAATTTTTAGACATTCAAATCCCGAAGCTTCGAGTTGTAATTCGTAATTCGTAATTGATTTTCGTCTTGGCGTGAGAACCTGTGACTTTATTTTTTAATCATATTATATAAATAAAAAAGCCTCACTTACGTAAGGCTTTTCTGATGTGGGAGCTACAGGATTCGAACCTGTGACCCTCTGCTTGTAAGGCAGATGCTCTGAACCAACTGAGCTAAGCTCCCCAATTAGGAATGCAAATATACGAACATTTTTTTTAAAAAGTCAAGTATATTTTAAAAAAAATGCATTTTACATTTTTGGGTAATAAATACTAGATTATTAACCCCTACACGTTAATCATATCATGCTATTTAGAAATGTTATTTAACTTGCTTTTTATGTCCATATGGTGAAATTAGCTAAAAAAAATAGACTTTTTAACCTGTTTTAGTTTTATAAAGCGTTTTAGTAAGAAATAAATATTCAACTTCTGAGTATTTAGCTTATAAAGAAAATGACATATATCGGTATTATCAATTAAATTAATCATTCAATTTAATCCATTTGAAAGTATTCCCTGTATCCTCTCTAAATAAATAAACACCAGCTTGATAGGCTTTAATATTTAAATCAAAACTATTCTCCAAACGTTGTATCAATTGTCCAAATCCATTAAATATATTTCCATTAAATGCTCTATTAAAATAAATAAAATTATTTGAAGTAGATGGGTTTGGATAAATTCTAAGTGGATCATTAGGGTATTGATTTTGAGCTATAGAGTTAGGCAAAACTATATGATTACTATCAGCTGGTGTAGGTATTATAAATTCTATCCAATTGTTTGCAGCATCGTGCTCTCTTCCCCATGAATGACCTGAGTTAGTAGCACCAAAATAAATAGAATCTACTACTGATGTCTCGTTTGGCAGTGTTAACCATATTGATTCGCCACCAGATGATAATTTAAAATTGGTATGAAGTGTGCCTTGCCATGGTTGATTATCAGCCCATATAATTTTGTGACCAAAAGCAGGGATAATAGATACAGTGTCATCATAAACAAGCTGAAATTTATTTAGTTGTAAAGGATCATCACTTAAATAATAACCTGCTATATCTACTGGAAAATCATGTGGATTATATATTTCAAACCAATCGTCTTTTTCTAAATTCCAATCTTCATATGTACCTCCATGGCTACATAATTCATTAATAAAAACGTATTGTTTTGGATGAAAACTACTATCAATTCCAAAAACCGCAGTGAATGTTGTATCACTAGATAAGAAAACACTTGTATCAGGATTCGTAATACCTGTCCTTTCCCAATATAAAAATTTATAACCAGGCATAGCTATAGCTTTTAAAGGTATACGCAAGTCACCAAAGTATACACCTTCCCAAGGATAAGGATTTTCGTTTACTGCAGGTAGTTTTTTATCTATAAACAAAGTAGAGAATTTAACATGTCCTGCAGCTGTATCATTTACATTTACTTTTACATGAAAGGTATCAGTAAGATTAAAATAAGTCATTAACTGCATACGATTTCGATTAGGACGTTTAGAAGCAAATTTCTGTAAATCTTGTTTTATTATATTCCATTTTATGGTATCGGGCACTTCTGTATTTCTTGTTATTAAGGTAGATGTTATTGAAGGATACCTCCATCTTTTAACATGTTCTTTCATTTCTGGATCGAATACATCAGTAACTTCTTTGATTTCTTTAGAAACCAAATTCGATTTAAAAGGTGCATTTAATAAATCGCTAAATCTATTCAAGAAATCTGTTTTGAATTGGTTATTATTAATTAAAGTCCTCATCAAAATTGTAAAATCTCCATAAGCTGAATTAAAAGCCTTTGAAATATTATTATAAGTATAATATACCCCACTGCAATCTCCACCAAATCCAGCATCCATATCATACACAATCCAATGCCACCTACCATCTAATTTATTTCCATCAGTAGGGTGATTTATTGACAATCTATTTCTCCAAAATTTTGTATTATTATTTGGCCAATCACCATTCCCAAAATAGATTTCAGTTGATTGAAAATCGATAAAACTTTTGATATCCATTTGAGTATTTAAATATTCTAGATTACTTGGTATAGACATATCGTTTGAGCTTACAAAGCTAAGTAAGGATAGATATGGCAAATTATCATTCGGTAGACCATCATCTACAACACCATCTAATTCAAGAATTACAACACTGTCTTTATCAATTTGATAATGATTTTCCATATAATTTTCATCAATAATATCCTTGATAGTATGTATACCCCAATACTCCCCATTAAGAAATACAACATATTGTTTGCTATCTTGGTGATCTATTGTAGATGTCTTTAATAGACTATTAGCTATATCATCTCTGGGTATACAATCAAGTCGATGTCCTCCATTTCGTAAAAGAAAACTATTAAAAATTTGTACTGGATTATCTGGAAAAAGTTGAATATTAAATTTGGATGGTCCAAATGCCGATTTTGCTGTGAATTGAATTGATTTTTGAGGTGCGTGTCGTCCTCCATTTCCATGCATTGTTGCTTCACAATTTTGGGTGAGTTGTAAATTACCCAAGGCATCAAATAATTGAATAACAGCCCCTTTTTCGAAAAAAGGATTATTATAATTACCTTCATTAGCCGTATCTATACCATACACATACATTCCTGTAGTATCGGAAAATAAATCTTTTACATTTATAGCAATTGAAAGGCAAGGTAAATTATAACGATTAATACCTTCAGGGAAAATAAAATATGTTGCAAATGAAATAGGACTTACATTTCCTAAAACATCAAAAGCTCTAGCTTTTAATACCCAGCATTTGGCTACTTCAGAAGTAGGTGGAAGCCATCCTCTATCATCTGCACGTATAGCGGTATATCCGGGTTTTGGAAAATCAAAAGATGGATTTGTAGGAATATTTGCATATATATTGGCCGTTCCAACTCTATTTCTTAATATTAGAGATCCGGTATAAATTGGTGAAGTGATTGTAGGATCGTCCCCATTGAGGGTGTAGCGTATTTGCACTCCAACATCCGTTGTGCTTATTGCCACAGCTACTGAATCGGTATAAAATCCTACAGGAATTGAAAACGATGGACTGACAAGCGGTTGTGCCCAAATAGAGGTATAACTAATCAGGCAAATAAATGCTAAAATTATAAAGTAACTATTTTTTTTCATTATAAAGATAAGTATTAAATTCGTAATAATTTGGCGTATTTAGAAGATTTTTGAGGATTCCAACTATCATCATAAGATGCTCTAAAAAAGATTTCTTGAAGATATGCCCTAGTTCGAACTATACGCAAGAAATAACCATAATAGATAACCATTAAAGGTAGATATGGTATAAAATAGGTTATAGGAGCATTCTTTCTAGATCGAAACATTGAAAACAAAATATACTTAAGGATATTACTAATTGTATAAATAATAATATTCAGTCCAAATACAATTTGAATCATGGAAGTAATATTAAATATAATATCCATTATATAAACGTACCACTTTGCATTTAAAATTAAATTATAGGTAATATTTTCTGCAAATGAAAAGAAATTAGAAAATCTAAAATTTTTATTTGGGAACATGACATCCTTATGTTTTCTTACTCTAAATCGAATGAGTGATTTATCCCATCTTAATCGTTGTTTTTTTAACTTAGTGAAGGTATCTGGAACGCTTGTTTGACAAACAGCATCGGGTGCAAATTTGATCCGATAACCTAATTTTCTAATTTTAACAGTAATATCACCATCCAATCCTGGCCCAATATCCCAAGAGCCCAATCTATCTAATATATCTCTTCTAAATGCACCAAATGCACCTGAAATAATTCTTAGAATACCTAATTCACTATTAACAATTCGACCTATAGAAATAGAATTGGCATATTCTATTGCTTGTAATCTAGTACAAATTGACTTATCATAATTTCGCACTTGTACATTTCCTCCTACCGCGCCTATATTTTCATATCGATAAAATGGAATTAAAATATTTTCAATTGCATCTCTATCATAAGAGCAATCTGCATCTAAATGAATTATATACTTTCCTTTTGCATAACGCATTCCTAAATTGGCTGCAGATGCTTTACCTCCGCGCACTTCATTTCTAATAAACATGTTGATGTATCCCAAGTTTTTTAAGTTGGCACCAATAATTGGAGTTAAATCATCGCTACCATCATCTATCACAATAATTTCAAAATTTTGATAGGTCTGTTCTTTTAATGAAATCGCGAGCTTATAAATATGTTCTCCTTCATTTTTACCAGGTATAATTATAGAAATTAAAGGTTGCTCTTTCCAAAGAGATTTTTTTGCTACTACAAATTTATCTCGCTGAAAATATCCCTTAATTTTCCAACAAAGCAATACAAACATGTCGATAATATAATAACGAACTCCTTCAAAAATAATGAAAAACCAAAATACTCTTACAAATCTATCTGTACCTATATTAAATATATAGGTAATTAAATTATCTAAATAATCTTGCATTTATTTTAGAGTTCTTTTTTTAATAATTTGATATAATCCTCAATGTTATTATCAGTTGTAATATCTATAGTTGCTACTTTAATATCTACTTCAAATTTTTTAAAGTTATCATAAATAAGTACAGTAAATAAAGTTTTTATCTTCAAAAGTATATCATTAGTTTCTTGAATATCAGCATCTAATACAGTAATAAAAAGTGTATCATCATTATCTATACTCACTAAATCAATAGACTTCAACATATTTTTTACTTCTGTTAATAAATCATGAATCAATCTATCATAGGCATGACGGCCTATTTTTTGTTGAAGCTCATATAGATTATTTAGATGAATTCCACTAAGTAATAATGCCGATTCTTTATAATACTTCACTTTGTATATTTCATGTTGTAGCATTATTTTAAAGGTATCAAATCTTATCATATTGGGTATGATTTTTTGAGATTCGGAAGCTAAAATGCCACTAATAGCAGCTAATTTGCCTTTCTTCATGATCTCATATTTTTTCACTTTTTTTGGAATCAGAAATTGTACTTCCGTATCTACACCACAGCAAATACATTTTGCATGTACTAATAAATCTTGAAAATCAGCTTTGCATTGATTGCAATGATGAATCACTGATGGCTTGTCATAATCAACACCTATATGTCTAAGGTTTTTATTACACTTTGGGCAATTAAGCTCATTTTCATATTGATCTTCAAAGTCTGACATAGGACCAATATATGCGCAAGGAAAATGATGAACGAGATCTTCTGTATTTGAATCTGATGAATGGCAAGATGGACATACTTCTCTGAAACTTAAAAACCCTCCTGAACATTTATTACATAGATATATACGTTCATGAAATTTTCCAGTAATTAATCCTTCTTGTTCTGCCCACTCTAATAAATCGAGTCCTTTTGATTCACCATCTTCTTTTAATATAGCATTAAGCATAGGATATACATATCCATAATTTGAGAAAGTGCTTTTGGTACAATAAATTTCATTAATACCTCTGGTATAGAAGTAATTTAATACTCTTTTAATTATTTGAGCTTCATAGGATAAGGATAATACATCTTCAATTTCTGTTGTTTTCAAGAAAATATCCCAAACTATTTGTTTCATTTCAGGTAGATCCTTTTCTGATGTGTATTCACCATCATACATATTGTGTAGATCAATATCTAATAAGGGATGTGGCTTATAAATAAATAAGGGTTTTAGATAATACTCTGTATTATGATGTGATCGTATCGTATTAATGAAATATCTGGCAAATTCAAGATTACTTGCATCTAAAATGATTGCATCATATCCAATTAATTGCTCTATGTGCCATACTTTATTTACATTAATTTTCTTGAAATTCAATTTCTCGAACTCAATAACAGCGCTATCTATTTTTAGTAAAGGTGTTATTTTTTTAAATAATCTATTTTTTTCCACTTTACTAATATTTTCTTTTTTTTACTTTCACACTCATTTTATAAAAGTTTTGCCATGCACTTATATTTTGGTTATCCAACGGATATATGTCTACAGCTATGTCCCTTGTTGTTGGCTCAAATTTTTTCTGAAATTCAATTGGTAAAACATAAGTAGCATAATAAAATCGTTTTACTTTTCCAACTTGAATTTCACCATTTGGAAACTCAATATCTACTAGATCATCTATATGGATATCTTTTATATCTTCCTGCTTAATAAATGCTTTGATATATATTTGTTTATTGCTTCTTAGTGATATGATATCATCTTGTTTTAATGCCACCTCAAACTCGTTCGTATAAATATGATTTACTGCGCCATTAATTGGTGATAAATAATAATTTAATCCATCATGAGTTAGATCATTTTCATGTCCAGTTGGACTAGCTAGAATGTTTGCTTGTGACTGAATATAATGACTTGTAGGTTTTCTCATATGATACGTTTTTTTTGCATTTAAGTCTGCAATCAATTCATACGTGTATTTGATTTCTTCCTTCATCTGTGTATTTTGTGCCAACAAATTTCTTAGTTGTGATTTAGAAGATTCTACTTGCTCATTAGGTAATACATCTAAAAGTACTTCTTGTGATAATCTTTGTATAGTTCCATTTAATTCAGCTATTACTGGATTATTCTTTTGGATAATAATTTCGTCTTGAGAAATCTTATTCTTTAAATTATAAATCTCTTTATCAAACCACACCCAATCATCGTAATTCAAATCCCTATTATTGTTTAATATAGATGTATTTGATGAATATAAATTGTCACTTTGTAAATGATCTAATTCGAAAGTAAATAATGTATCTCCTATTTTAATACTATCATCTTCATGAACATAATACTTTATAATTCTACTATCTGATGTTAATCTTACATTAATGTTTTCAAATAGAATTTGTCCATCTGCATTTATGTATAACCATTTTGATGCAATGTATTTTAATAATAGACCGCCCAATATCATCAATATTACAATATATATAATACGATCCCAATTAGCTGGTTTTTTAGACTTAGGTTCTTGCCTTATTCGAATGTTACCTCTTTGTCTTTTAAAGTCTATACTTTTCATTGCTATCTTCTCTAATTATTTTAATTTCTATCTTTCTTCTAATAAAATAAAGTCAGACAAATCGTGGATTACTATATTATCTAAGTTCATAGTCTTAGTTAAATCCCTTGTAAATTGATTCATCTCATCCATAGTTTCAAAATCTTTTACACGAATACATATACTTGTTCTTTCATTGCCATAGGACATAGGTACTGCTGTTTTACGCTGTATATAATTAACATCCTTATGCTCATATGCCATTAGATATACATGATTTGCATATTTATACACAGCTTTTAAAAGTGAATCATTATATGATAAAGGAATAGATACAGATAGCGAAATTTGATTCTTATTGCAAAAGTCAGATGCTTGTTGTAGCATTTTGATGTACTTTTGCGACAATACTTCTCTATTTACATACCATTCAGACATGGTGTGTGGTTCTACATCTAAGTGCAAAGAACTTATCTCTTTCAAATCTACTCCATCAAGTTGTTTAGTTAATCTAGCGGTTAAATTATTTTCTTCTAATAATGACAGATCTCCTACCATTAACTCAACTCGCTTTCCTTGAAGTAGTAATTCATTAATTAAATTTATAGACAGATTTTTATTCTCTATTTCTAATGGTAAAGATACTATGGCATTAGAAAAATTGTGTAGACTTAAAAACTCATCAATATATGAGGAGGAGTATTTTTTGTATGCACTTGACCAAATATAAATTGATTTAATAATTTTATCTGAATCCATACTTGTGATTGTTTGCATACTTTTAGTACTTACATAATCTTTCAAATCTAATTTTGGGTGTTTACAATAGAAATCTAGTAATGATAAATACATCTCTTGCAGCACATCTATCTGTTCTATTTTATTAGACAAATAAGCATCTATTTCATCAAGAGCTTCTAATGGCTTATAATTATTATCTTTAAATAAATTCCTTACTCGTTGAATGCGCATCAACTCCTGGTAATAATTCAATTTATAAATGTAATTTACATATTCTTTCTGCTTGTATTTTATTGCATAAAATAATTTTCCATCCTCCTCTTCTGATACAATTCTATCCTGATTATTTTTATCTGATTGAATGGCTAATTGTGCAGTTAATATTTTTTTAGTTTTATCAAATGGTAGGTTTAAAGGTGCAGAAAATGCAAGACCTAAACTATAATAATTTCTATTATTTATATTTGATTGAGTGTAATCATACAAATTATAGTTAAACTTTAAACTCAAATTAATTTTATTCAATAGGTTTGACTCTAAATGATTATTATTTGATATTAGCTTTTCTATTTGGTTATTCTCTTTTTTGAGTTGGTCATCATTGTGATAGAGTTTATTTAAGTCAAAATCAAAATAAGGTAAATTAATTATTTCTTTAATATCTGAATTATTACTTTCATTATTTATTGAATTATAGGAGCTATATAAATTTTTCATACCTTCTAAATCTGCTTTCTGTCTTTCCATTTTAACAATAGTAATTTTTGGTATTTGTTTCATCTTATAGAGCTCCGTA
>CANHVE010000114.1 GCA_947464015.1 Saprospirales bacterium
AACAAATTAAATATATTCCTTGTAGAAGATGATGCTAATTTAGGTACCATTCTAAAAGAAGCTTTAGAAATGAGTGATTATAATGTGTCATTATATAAAGATGGGGATGAAGGTTGGAATAATTTCACAAAAGGTACTTATGATTTATGTTTATTAGATGTCATGATGCCTAAAAAAGATGGATTTAGTTTAGCAGCCGAGATTCGTAAAGTGGATACTGCTGTGCCTATCATATTCTTGACAGCAAAATCATTGAAAGAAGATAAAATAGAAGGTTTTAAAGTGGGTGCCGATGATTATATTACTAAACCATTCAGTATGGAAGAATTGGAATTACGTATTGAAGCTATTTTACGTAGAACCAATAAAAACCAATCTGAAAGTAACGAACAAAAAATATTTAATATCGGTAAATTCTTGTTTAATTATGACGAACGTACATTAATTATAGATGGAAAGTCACAAAACCTAACTACCAAAGAAGCTGCCTTATTAAGACTTCTATGTATTTATCAAAACAATTTATTAGAAAGAGATGTAGCCTTAAAATCGGTATGGCATGATGATAATTATTTTACAGGTCGTTCAATGGATGTATACATCACTAAATTAAGAAAATATTTAAAAGAAGATGAGCATATAGAAATTATAAATGTTCATGGAAGTGGATTTAGATTAATGATCAAATAATTTTTGTATCTTCATTTGAATGAATATACTAAAGGACCTTCCTGAGTTAATAAAAGCGGATGTTATATCAAGTGAAACAGCTGATAAAATTCGTTCCTATTACAAAAGCAAAGAACAACAGTCAAGTAATAAGCTACTGATTAGTTTTGGTATATTAGGTAGTTTACTAATTGGATTAGGGATTATTCTTATTATTGCTCATAATTGGGATGATTTAAGTAATACTATAAAAACTATTTGTGCATTCTTCCCATTATTGATAGGACAAATAGTAGCTACTTATGTATTTATCAAACAACGTGAAAGTATTGCTTGGCGTGAAGCGGCGGCAGTCTTTCTATTTATTGCGGTAGCGGTTTGTATTTCGTTAATCAGTCAAATTTATAATATCCCTGGAAGTATAGCGTCTTTTATGCTTACTTGGTTGCTCTTGACCATCCCATTGGTATATATACTTCGTTCTTCTTTGGTATCCTTATTTGTGATTGTGGGAATAAGCTACTATCATATTTATAACAATTATTGGTCACATGTTACACCTCCAGATTATTGGTATTTTGCATTTATCTTGCTTGTTATTCCACATTACGTTCAACTTCTAAAAGAGAATAAATGGAATGGTTTTATTGCCTTTCATCATTGGTTGCTAAGCATTTCTATACTTGTAGTTATTCCAGTATTTATTAAAACAAACGAACAGCTCATCGTTATTGCATATGCTTCTACTTTAGCTAGTTTATATATAGTTGGTTCACTAATCAATTTTGAAAACAAAAAATGGATAAGCAATGGATATAAAATAGTTGCTGCAATACTAAGTATGAGTTTGTGTTATATGTTGAGTTTTAAAAGTTTCTGGTATGATATAACAAAAGCAACTTATGAGTTTCATGAGCTGCAAGATTATAGTGAAGTTATTATTGGAACAGTATCTACTTTAATTGCAATCATATTACTTATAATTAAAGTTAGAAATAAATCAATCCGTGAAATTCAAGCATTAGATGTATTATTCCTATTTATTTTACCTATTTATTTTATTGGTCATTTTACCACTCTAGCTCAAGTTTTAATGAATCTAATCATTTTTGCAATTGGTTTGTATACTATATGGCAGGGACATCAAAAAAATCACTTAGGTATCATCAATTATGGTTTACTCATTATTTCTATTTTAATTATATGTCGCTTCTTTGATAGCAATTTAAATTTTATAGTAAGAGGATTATTGTTTGTATTAGTTGGTATTGGTTTTTTAGCTACTAATTTATTTATAATTAAAAAACGAAAAAGCAATGAATCGTAAAATCCTTCTTAGTCTCTTTTTGGTATTGATGCTCATTGCTCAATGGCTTATCCCATATAAAATGATATGGACGAATGATAGAACTGTCAAAGAAGGAAAAGTATTTAAATTTAAGACCATGCCCATCGATCCTAGTGATGCATTTAGAGGCAAATTCATCCATTTAAATTATGATAATACTCTATTTTGCTTAGCAGATAACAAGTCGTATAAACAAGCGCAAGAAGTATTTGTTAGTATTGACAATGATTCCTTAGGATATGCAAAAATCACAGCAATTAGTCATATTAAACCATCCAATCCGAATTATATTGTAGCTAACATAAATTACATTCAACAATTGGAAGAAGATTCTTCATGTATAGATATTAATTTCCCATTTGATCGTTACTACATGGAAGAAAGTAAATCAAAAGATGCAGAAGATTTATATAGAAAATCAATTCGACATTTCACCAAAAATGTATATAGTGTAGTTTATATCAAAGACGGTAATGCGGTATTGACTGATGTGAAAATTGATGATAAATCCATAAAAGATTTAATCCCTAAAAAGTAGTATTACTTATTATAATTATTAATATCACCTCGCACCCCATTTTCATATACAACGATAAAAGCATCTGCAAAACCTTTTGATTTAGCTTGAGCTAATAACTGTCTTGCTTCGCCGATGGAAGATACATTTCCTATCATATATCGCCACATTCCTATGCCATTGTTTTCATATACGATAGAAGAACCAAAAGCTTTATCAAACCTATCACCTTTGACAGCTTTACTTGCCGATGCACAAAATTGCACTCTAAATATAGTTCCATTACTTTTTACATCTGTGGTAGTAGTATGAGTAGTAGTTGTAGTACTTGTTGAATGCGTCGTATTTGTAGAAGTATTCGTTGAATTAGTGGTGGTATTATTTGTTGTTGATGTATTTAGATGTTCAATATCATTCTTCTCAATTTTTTTAATATCTGTAATAGTTAATTTCTCATCTGAATTATCAGTAGTTTTAGTAATTGTACCCGTTTCGTTGGTTACAACAATGGTATTTGATTTAACCGTATTTGTACTTCCTTCTGTTTTATTATCTTCTATTTTCGTATCTTCTGTTTTTACATTTACTTTAGCAGGAATTGTAGTAGCTATACCTGTTTTATAACTAGTAAATGCATTTAGAATGGACGTAGATATTTTTTCTTGACCTTCATTTGAATTTAAGAAACGTTCTTCATCTGGATTAGAAACAAATCCAATTTCTATGAGAGTAGATGGCATGGCAGTTTTGTATAACACCATAAAACCTGCTTGTTTTACGCCTCTAACTTTTCTATTGGCATAAGATCCAAATTGATCAACCACTTTTCCAGCTAAGTCAATACTTTGATTCATGTAAGCACTTTGAGCCATCGACATAATAATATGACCTGCTTCGGAATTTGGGTCTAAATCATAATTTTGATCATTATTGTCCTCTAACTTGATAACTGAGTTCTCTCTTTTGGCAACTTCTAAATTGCTTTCTGTTCTGTTTAATCCTAATACCCATGCTTCACAACCCGATGGTTCAGGATTTGTACTTGAATTTAAATGTATACTGATAAATAAATCTGCTTTATTTCTATTAGCAATATTGGCTCTTTCATACAATTCAATAAAAACATCTGTTTTACGAGTATAGATCACTTTAATATCTGGATATGCTTCTTGAATTTTTGCACCTAATTTTAACGCGACAGCTAAAGCGATGTTTTTTTCTTTAACCCCAGTAGGTCCTGTAGCACCATCGTCTTTACCTCCATGACCTGCATCAATCACCACCGTTTTGATTTGATACTTATCTGTACTATTTTCTGGGCTTGCAAAACCAAGCATAAATATTAAACATCCTGTACATAATACAAATAAACTAATGGGAATTAGCTTTATCTTATTAATTTTGTTGTTTAAATAATTTAGGGTCATAAATAAATTGTTTAATTATTTTTATTATAAACAATTAGAAGGTATAAAGTTACACATTCTATAATTTGAAAAGTATAGTTTCTATTTTCACGGGTTTGCTTTTGTTGCTATTTTTAATAGTTAACGCAAAAACTGTACCTTATTATATACAATCCCCCCCTCATTTACAAGGGATGTATGTGGATAGTATCGATAAAAATAAAGCTGCGCTAATTTTCAATACGGGTAAAAATGCTTATGCACCGAAAATTATGTTGAATGATTCGCTTCTTAATGATACCTCAAAAGCCATCATAGATACCACACAATCTCCTTTTGCTTCAAGTGATATTAATGATCCTATTACTTATGAATCGGATGACTCAATTGTATATGATATTAAAAATAAAATGATTTATATCTATGGAAATGCTCATATAAAATATCAAAATACGGATGTGAGTGGGGCTAAAATTAGTTATGATTGGGAAAACAATAGTATCACTGCCGAATCGATGAAAGACTCTATTGGCAATGAATACGGCAAACCAATCATGAAAGATGGAGATAAATCATATGATGCCTCAAAATTTTCATATAATTTTAAAACACATAAAGGAAAAGTATATGAAGTAATCACCGAAGAAGGTGGTGCTTTTGTTCATTTACAAGAAGGGAAACGAACCAATGATAGTTCATGGTATGGCAAAAAAGCTTGGTTTACCACATGCGATGATAGAGAACATCCTCACTTTTATATTCAATCGAATAAAACGAAAATTGTTCCGAATAAATTGGTTGTAACAGGACCTGCACACCTTGTAATTGCTGATATTCCTACTCCATTATATTTACCATTTGCTATTTTTCCTTTACAGAAAGGAAAACGAAGCGGACTGATATTTCCTACTTATGGTGATAGTAGAAATTTAGGTTTCTTTTTAAAAGGAGGAGGTTATTATTTTGCTATAAAAGATAAAGTTGGATTATCTATTACGGGAGATATTTATACTCGAGGTAGCTGGGGATTAGGTACCAATATTACTTATGCAACGCGTTATAAATTTAAAGGATCATTAGGATTTAGTTATTTCCGACTTCGACCTGAAAACCCTGAAAACATTAATAATAAAGCCTCTAATTCCTTTACTATTACCTGGAGGCACACACAAGAAAGTCAGGCTAGACCCAATTCTAATTTTAATGCTTCAGTCAATTTTCAAACCTCTAATTATAATCGAAATAATCAGGTAGCCAATCCACAATTATTAAATTCAGTACTTAACTCGAATATTACTTATACGAAATCGTGGCGCAATTTACCTTTTCAATTATCGGTAAGTGCTGGTCATAATCAAAATCTACGAACGAAATATATACATATCGATTTACCCATTTTTGGTTTTAACGTATCACGTGTAAATCCATTTAAACGTAAGGTACAATCGGGCAAAACCAAATGGTATGAGAATATTGGATTCACTTATAACTTAGATGCAAAAAGTACTATTTCTACCTATGATTCCATATTGTTAAATGCAAGTTCATTGAATAAAATTCAATATGGGATTCAACACGCTTTTAGAGTAGATGCACCGATAAGTGTTTTTAAATACATACGTATCAACCCTTATTTTAACTATACAGGTCGATTTTATTTTAAAGAAGTATATAAACAATGGAATCCCACTTATCGATATGATACAATTTACAATTCGGCAAGAGAATTTACACGTATCGATACTACAAAAGGTCGAATAGAATCGGATACTTTGAATAAATTTAGAGCTATTCATGATTTTAATACAGGTGTTACGATTAGTA
Organism: Saprospirales bacterium; assembly: GCA_947464015.1. Lineage (GTDB taxonomy): Bacteria > Bacteroidota > Bacteroidia > Chitinophagales > CAMDFR01 > CAMDFR01. The sequence continues at coordinate 5,765 of CANHVE010000114.1, forward strand.
CGAAGGTCGTTGGTATATTCAAATTTAAAAGCGAAAAAATCAAAGGATTACGGCATGTATTTACACCTAATATTGGTTTTGTTTATCATCCAAATTTTGGAAGTAGTAAATGGAATTATTGGGATAGAGTGCAACGAAATGAAGCGGGCAATTTGCAAAAATACTCTAGATTTGAAGCCAATAATGAATTGTATGGTTCGCCTGGCGATGGATTGCAAGGGGCATTAACCTTTGGTATTAATAATGAATTTCAACTCAAAGCCTATAGTAGGAAAGACAGTGTAAATCATGAACGAAAAATTCCATTACTCGACAACTTTAGTATCAATGGCTCTTATAATTTTGCAGCTGATTCATTACGATTAAATCCATTCTCTATTCGTGCCAACTCTTCTGCAATTCCACATATCAATATCAATTTCTCTATGGAGCTCGACCCATATGCGGTTGATTCGAATGGTAGAAAATACAATACTTTTTTGTGGACCCAACAGAAAAAATTATTACGTATAACCAATACCAACTTATCTATTGGAGGGACAATACAGTCTAAAAAAAGAATTAATACTTCTGTAAATAATGAAAATACTACTGCCGACGAGAGAAGTTATATTCAAGATAATATCAATTCCTATTATGATTTCACTATTCCTTGGACTATTCGTATGGGTTATAATTTTAACTTAACACGTACCATTCGAAATAATAGAGACACTAGCATAGTAACACAAGCATTCAATACGGATATTGATTTTAACGTAACTCCTAAATGGAAAGTCAATATTACTACTGGATTTGATATTACACGTTTACAACCAACCCTTACTACATTGGCTATTGTGCGTGATTTACATTGTTGGGAGTTGAGCTTTAACTGGACGGCTTATCCGGTGCAATATCAAACGTATATGATTACTATCCGAGTAAAAAATCCTATACTACAAGATTTAAAACTGACGAAAAAACGGAATTATATCGATCAGCAGTTTTAACGTTAGAATAAATCAATTACTACAAATAGAAAAATCAAGACATAAAAAAATCCCATTCAATTGAATGGGATTTTTTGTATGTGATTAAAACGATATTATTTTTTATCTAATTTCATTTGTTGACTCATTAATTGGTGAACCGTTCTTTGCATATTATCAGGAGAACCATCTAAGAAGATTGTATTTCCTTTACCTGTTTCAGCAAAATGCTTGATTGACTCTGTCCACATAGAGAACAATAAGAATGAAGCATCTAAGTTTGCATCATGCATTTCACGAGCTGCTTCACTCATCCCTTTAGCAACCTCTTGACGGAATAATGCTACCCCTTGACCTCTTAATTGAGCTGCAGTTCTTTCTGCTTCTGCAGCAATTTTAATCGCATTCCCTTCAGCTTCTGCAGCTTTAGTTTTAGTGATTAATAGAGCTTGACCTTCATTTTCAGCAGCAGCTTTTAAGTTGCTACTTGCTACTACTTGCGCCATTGAACGAGTAATCGCTTCATCAAAAGTGATATCATTCAATTGTAAATCGATTAAGTGGAAACCCCAAGTTTCTAAAATATGATCTAATTGGTCTTTCACATCTTCTACGATTTCTTTACGTAAAGAAAGAATTTCAGCTTGTTTTTTAGTTGCCACGAAACCTCTGATAGAACCTTCGATAGTACGAACCAATGCGGTCATAAAATCTCTATCATTTACGAATTTGAAGGCTACGTTACGTAAAATTTCTTCATTTTCATTAAGTACTGAATAAAGCAACATGGCTTTGAAGTATACATTTGCCTGATCTTGAGTGATGGCTTGAAAATCTAATTCGGCTGATCTATTTTGAACCGATATACGTTTGGCGATTGATTCGATAAATGGTAGCTTGAAATTTAAACCCGAATGCATAATTCTTTTATACTTTCCAAACTGTGTAATGATCGCTACAGTTCCTTGTTGAACGGTAACGAAACATGCTATAATAGTAATCACTAGAAAAATGATTACGACGATAAAAAATATTCCTATTGCTCCTCCCATGTCTTTATATTTTTGGTTTTGTTATTAATGAAACAAATATAAGTAATTTAATTTGCGGTATTTATGAAAGCGTAGATTTTTTTATCAACGCTCTGATTGCTACACTGGCACAAGCACAGCCAAACATAGCCGGCATATAAGAAATAGTGCCGATAATACTCTTCTTATTTTGTAGATTTTCGACCACTTTCACTTTGCTTTTATCGATTTCTTCGGGCGAATAGACCGCCTGAAAACCCTTATAAATATTTAATTTTTTCAATCTTTTTCGAACTTCTTGTGCTAACATACAATTGTAGGTTTTGCTGATATCTGCCACTTTCATATGAAATGGATCTACCTTCCCTCCTGCTCCCATGCTGCTTACTAGCGGAATATTATTTTTTACACATGCTTCAATAAAAAATACTTTTGCACTCAAGGTATCAATACAATCGATGGCATAATCATATTTGGCAAATCGAATCACCTCTTCCATGGTTTCATCATTTACAAATATTGTTTTGATATTTAAAGTCAATTCGGGATTAATATCTAATAAACGCTTAGCTAAAACCTCTGTTTTGAGTTGATGTTCAGTGCTTTTTAGGGCAATAATTTGTCTATTTCTATTAGTAGGATCTACGGTATCGGCATCGATGATAGTCAAGGTACCTATTCCACTTCGGGCAATCATTTCGGCGCATATGCCGCCTACACCACCCAGACCCACTACTAATACATGTTTTTGTCGCAATTGATAAAGTGTTTCAGCACCTAATAATAATTCAGTTCGTTGCATCCAATGTGGATTTTCCATAGCAAATAATTTTGTGTAAAGGTAATAATTAGCAAATTGATTCATTAGCAAATTAGTCAATTAGCAGTCCCGCAGTTGCGGGAAGCAAATTGATTAATTAGCAGATAAAGCAGCTGCTTCGTCAATCAGTCAAGAACTTTCTGGAGAAACTATCTTTGTTTAGAATAAGATTAAATATTAAATTAAATCAT
>CANHVE010000115.1 GCA_947464015.1 Saprospirales bacterium
AGCCGCTTACTTCATGCAGCTTCCTATTATAAAAATTATTTGCAAACGATATAAAGGAATCAGATTAGCTAAATAATTCTTTTTCGATAGCATTATTATACAATGCAGCCCATTCGTGAATCGGTCCCCAATTTTCAGATTTTACTTGAATATTAGTATCACTTACTTTTCCGATATGCATATAAGCTAATTTTGCGTCTGCTAACATTTTTTCGAAAGCTTCTTTATTGGCAGGTGATATAGAAACAACTACTCTGCTCTGACTTTCACCAAATAAACTGGCATCTTCACGAATTTCTTCGCCATAGCATAATTCAAATCCTTTATTGCCGCTCATAGCACTTTCAAGCATCGTTACAAATAATCCACCTTCACTTACATCGTGCATCGATACAGCAAGTTTATGGGCATTGATAGTATGAAGCGTTTGTTGCAATAAAAATTCTTCATCTAAATTGAAATAGGGTACAGATGAATTTTCTTCTCCATGAATCTGTACTAGATATTGTGAGGAGTTGATATCATTTTTAGTATCTCCTAATAAATAAATCAAATCACCTGTATTTTTAAAATGCAATGTCATTTTATGGTCGATATGTTTCATCGTTCCAATCATACCAATAGTTGGAGTAGGAAATACCGCTCCACCATCATTCGACTGGTTATAAAAACTTACATTACCACCTGTTACAGGGGTATCAAATTTAATACAAGCTTCTCCCATTCCTTTGAGTGCTTGAACGAAGGTCCAGTATACTTCAGGTTTATTCGGATTACCAAAATTTAAACAGTTGGTAATAGCGCTTGGTATAGCTCCACTACATGTGATATTTCGTGCAGCTTCACTCACAGCAATCATAGCTCCTACATAAGGATCGGCATAAATATATCTCGAGTTGCAATCAACAGTAAGAGCTAAACATGTTTCTGTGCCTTCGATACGAATCACTGCTGCATCACTTTTTTCATTGATAGAAGTATTAGCAATACCTACCATTGAATCATACTGTTCGTATACCCAACGTTTAGATGCAATATTTGGAGTTTGCACTAATTTTTGTGCGGTTTCTTTTAAGTTCGTTGGAACTGGTATTTTATTGATATCAAATTTTTTCAATTCCTGATAGTATGATGGTTCACTAAAAGGCTTATCGTATACAGGAGCACCACCACCTAAAACAAGTGAATGAGCAGGTACAGAAGCCACAAGTTCACCATGCATATAATAATTTAATTGTCCACCAGCAATGACCTCTCCAATGACTGCACAGTGTAAGTCCCATTTATCGAATACTTTTTCTACTAAAGCTTCTTTCCCTTTTTCTACAACAATTAACATTCTTTCTTGACTTTCAGAAAGTAAAATTTCCCAAGGTTTCATATTCAATTGTCGAGTAGGTACTTTATCTAACCAGATATTCATACCATGCTCGCCTTTTGCACTCATTTCAGAGGTAGAGCAGGTAATACCTGCAGCACCCATATCTTGCATACCAATCACAGCACCTGTTTTTATCACTTCCAGTGTTGCTTCCAACAATAATTTTTCTTGAAAAGGATCACCCACTTGTACGGCAGGTAAGTCGTTTATAGAATCTGCACTGATATCTTTTGAAGCGAAAGCAGCACCAGCAATACCATCTTTACCAGTAGAAGAACCCACAATATATACAGGGTTTCCAACACCATAAGAAGTGGCAGAAACGGTTTCTCCTTTTTTAACAATACCCACAGACATAGCATTTACCAAAGGATTGGTTTGATAAGAACTATCAAAATATACTTCACCAGCAACAGTAGGAACGCCAAATGCATTCCCATAATCGCCAATTCCTTTTACTACTCCTTTTAATAAATGTTTGGTTTTATTATTTTTTAAATCACCAAAACGTAACGAATTTAAAGCAGCTATTGGACGTGCACCCATAGTAAAAATATCTCTATGAATACCGCCTACACCAGTTGCAGCACCTTGATAAGGCTCAAGCGCAGAAGGGTGATTATGACTTTCAATTTTAAATGCACATCCTAAATCATTTCCAATATCTACTAAACCTGCATTTTCTTCGCCTGCTTCTACTAATAAATGTTTGCCACTACGTGGAAGTTTTTTTAAATACTTAATCGAGTTTTTGTAAGAGCAATGTTCACTCCACATCACACTATAAATTGATAGTTCATTAAAATTAGGTGTACGACCCATTACCTCTTTAATTTTTTCAAACTCTTCAGGTAATAAACCTAAGTCTTTTGCCGTTTCAACTGTTGTAGTGTTTTCAGATGTAGTATTAGACATAGTGTAATTTTTTAATGTAAATATTTTTTTATAAAACTATTGAATTCAGAAAAATCATTTCGGTTAATTAATAAATCTGAAAGTGTAAAATTATTCGATTTATAAAACTTATAGAATAGAAATAATGAACAAACTATAAACGAAATACTCATCGTAAAGGCAGTACCTGTCATTTCGTATTTGCGAATGAGTAAAAATCCTAAGACAATCGATATGAAACTACCTAAACCACAAGCAATAATATTATAATCCATACGTCCTTTGCCCGAATAATAAGAACTGAGTATAATAAATACAGGAAATATAATCGAACCCGGTATTAACCAGCGGATATAATGCTTGAGCACCTGACAATATTTGCCAAAAATAAAAATATATACATCCGTAGGGATTAAGAAAACTAGTCCCACCAAAAGAATACTTATAAGCAAGGAGATCCGTACTAATTTTAAGGTGAATCGACCATATGATTTAGGTTCAGATGAATTGGCTATTTTGATATAATTTAAAGTGGCAATACTTCGTGAAATAATCCAAATACTTTCAATCAATGATAATCCAATAGAGAATACTCCTAACGATACTTTTCCTTCATATTGAAAGAGTAATAAAAAGCTAAATCGTAGCATCAAAAATTGCAAGAAATCAAAAATTTGAAATTTATAACCAAATGATAAAATGATTTTAACTTCCTCTAAATCGAGTGCTAATCGGTTCATTTGAATATAGGGTATTGAGTATACTATGCCAACAGAAATGCTTATCACATAGGCGATATAAAGCATTTTGATGATGGAACCTAAACTCATTAATTGTATTCCGAATATAAAAAAACTAATAATGAGTAAATTCATGGCTATGAATAAAATGGACAGTATATTATTTTTCTTTATTTCTTTATTGGCTAATAATACAGATGAAAAAAGGGTGAATATAGATTGTAAAATAGTAAGTGCACATATATGAAAGATATATACATTATTACCTGGAATAAACATTTTTAATAATACAAATTCGATACAACTAACCATTAGAATCCATACCAAAGCGGTGCTATATATAGTTTTGAATTGATGTTTCGAATAACTATAAATCAAACTATTACTGCTAAATATATTACTAAAAAATCCTACAAAAGTGACAAGGGTAACGATATAAGTCATTTCACCTTTGCCAACAGCCCCATAATAACGAGTAATGATTAAGGCTAAAATAAAATTTAGCACATTACAAAGTACTCGTGTAAAAATATTACTGAAAATATATTTTGTCATGCTGGGAAACTAATTGCTTCAAAACGATGATAAAGGTACTATGAATTATACTATCTATTCCTTGAATTATAGAATTCTAAAGGATTTTAACAATTATGTGCATAATATATTTGTTATTGTTTAAATATAGTTATACCTTTGCAAACCGATTAGGGATTAAAATTACAATTCATATTATACAATATATCGCGGGATGGAGCAGTTGGTAGCTCGTTGGGCTCATAACCCAAAGGTCGTCAGTTCGAGTCTGGCTCCCGCAACTAAAAAAGAGATCGCTTTAGCGGTCTTTTTTTATTTTAGGGAATACATTAACTTTGTTTACTATGCACAAATCAGGTTTTGTTAATATCATTGGTCTACCTAATGTAGGTAAATCTACACTTATGAATGCGCTCATAGGTGAGAAGCTTTCTATTATTACTTCTAAAGCTCAAACGACTCGACATCGTTTATATGGCATCTATAATGATGATGATTACCAAATCGTATTTTCAGATACCCCCGGTTTTATTAATAAAGCTGCTTATAAACTGCAGAAACATATGAATGATTTTGTAGCTTCTACTTTTGAAGATGCAGATTTGTTTTTGTTTGTAACACATAAATATGCCAAAGACGAAGAGCAAAAACCACTCATTGAAAAATTGCAACAGACTAAAGTGCCTATTATTGTGGTGATTAATAAAATGGATGAATGTAAAGAACAAGAAGTGCTCGAATTGATTTTAAAATACAATCAAATTTTTCCAACTGCTAAGTTTGTAAATGTATCTGCACTTCAACAAAAAAATACAGCCGATTTGTTTGAACTCATCAAATCGTATATTCCTGAACATCCACCATATTTTGATAAAGAAGATGTAAGCGATCGTAATCAACGATTTTTTGTAACCGAAATTATTCGTGAAAAAATTTTAGAACAATACGAAAAAGAAATTCCTTACTCTTGCGAAGTGGTTGTAGAAGAATATAAAGAAGAGCCACATATCACTAAAATTAGAGCCTTGATTTATGTAGAGCGCGATTCACAAAAAAATATTATTATAGGAAAAGGAGGAAGCTCTATTAATAAACTAGGAACAGAAGCTCGAAAAGATATTGAAGAGTTTATAGGTACTAAAGTATTTCTCGATTTGTTTGTTAAAGTAATGGACAATTGGAGAAATAACGAAAAAGTATTGAAAAAATTTGGTTACATGTAATCACAATTTCTAACTATTTTTGAAAAAAATAATTTTATGGGTTTAGATAAATTTCAAATTGCCAAACGAATTGCTCGTGAATTGAAAAATGGATATTATGTAAATTTAGGAATTGGGATTCCCACTTTGGTGGCCAACTATATTCCAGAAGGGATTAGTGTAGTTTTACAATCTGAGAATGGATTATTAGGGATGGGTCCTTTCCCTTTCGAAGGAGAAGAAGATGCTGATTATATTAATGCAGGAAAACAAACAATTACCACATTACCAGGCTCCTCTATTTTTGATAGCGCTACCAGCTTTGCGATGATTAGAGGTCGCCATGTCGACTTAACCGTATTAGGTGCCATGGAAGTGAGTGAGAATGGGGATATTGCCAACTGGAAAATTCCAGGTAAAATGGTGAAAGGAATGGGTGGTGCCATGGATTTAGTGGCCGGTACAGATAATATCATCGTAGCTATGATGCATACCAATAAAGAAGGAGAAAGTAAATTATTACCCGCTTGTTCTTTACCTCTTACAGGTAAAAATTGCATCAAAAAAGTAATCACCGATTTAGGCTATTTTGAAATTAAAGACGGAGCTTTCCATTTATTAGAAACAGCACCTGGAGTGAGTGTAGATGAAATTAAAGCTAAAACAGCTGGAAAACTTATCGTGTCTGATCATGTCACTGAAATGACAGTATAATTATGGATAGAAAAATAGCTATCCTTTTACTCACTATTTTTATCGATTTATTAGGTTTTGGTATCGTTATACCTATCTTACCTAACTATGCCAAAGAACTTGGTGGGAGCGCTATGTGGACAGGTATCATCAGTGGTGTGTATGCTTTATGTGCATTCATTTCTACGCCTACTTGGGGAGCATTAAGTGACCGCTATGGCCGTAGACCCTTATTACTAGGAACTATTTTATTTAGTACTGTAGCCTATATATTATTTGCTTTCTCTACTACATTACTCATATTGTTTATTTCGAGAGTTATCGCCGGATTAGGCTCAGGTAATATAGGTGTAGCACAAGCCTATATCAGCGATGTAACCGCACCAGAAAAAAGAACTAAAACCATGGGATTGATTGGAGCTGCTTTTGGGATGGGATTTATTTTAGGTCCACCCATCGGTGGATTCATCGCAGCCGATTTAGGTTTTGCATGGATAGGTTATATCACAGCGATGTTGTGCGTGCTTAATTTCATCCTCGCTTATTTTTTACTAGATGAATCTTTGGTAGAAAAGAAAATTAAAAAAATACAAATCATTCCTTGGAAGGAGTTTAAAAATCATTTCGCAGTAAAACAACGCGCTTCTATATTTATCTATAATTTCTTATATGTAACCGCCTTCTCTATGTTTCAAATTACAGCTACTCTTTTGTGGGAAGATAAATATGGCTATAACGAAAAACAAAGGGGCTATTTATTTATGTTTATAGGCTTATGTTCAGCTATTGTGCAAGGGGGATTAATCGCTACTTTTAAAAAAGTATTTACCGAAAAAAAATTAATTTTCTTTGGTTCTATTCTTATGGGAGTAAGTATTTTATCGATTCCTTTTATGAGTAAAAATATGTTTATCCCTTTTCAGCTGATTGCCTTAGGAGTGATGACGATTGCTAATGGAGCTATAGGTCCAAGTGTACTCAGCACTTTGTCTTTAACCGCAGTTTCAAACGAACAAGGCTCTTTGATGGGCGTGCATCAATCAATTGGGGCTTTAGCACGTTTTGCAGGACCTCTATTAGGAAGTATGCTTTATGCATTCGATTTGCATATGCCTTATGTGATTGCCTGTATCATTCTAATATCTTGTTTATTGCTTATTCAGCAAATGTTTCAAGTAAATACACAGCAAGAATCAGCAGCATAAAGAAACTTATTAGCATCAATTTATGTTGTATGCTATAGAAGCGATTTATAAAAAAAGCTAAATACGTGTTGTAATAAAAAATTATCATTTCGCTTTAGTATCTTTGTTATCATAATAAAAAAATTGAAAGCCATGTCGCACTTTGCAAATTATATTGAGAAAGAAATTGAGATCATGAAAATGTTAGATGTAGTTGCTTTAGAAAAAGCAGCACGTTTGATATTAGATGCATATCATAAAGGAGCCAATATTTATATCTGTGGTAATGGTGGAAGTGGTGCAAGTGCTTCACATATCACGGGCGATTATATCAAAGGCGCTTCTTATGGTTTAGATAAACGATTTAAATTTATTTGCTTGAATGATAATATCACTTCGATGTTAGCGATTTCTAATGATTTATCGTATGAAGAAATATTTATTGAGCCATTGAAAAATTTTGCAGAAGCAGGAGAATTATTTATCGGTATCAGTGGAAGTGGAAATTCAGCAAATGTGGTAAAAGCCATGCAATATGCTAAAGACAAAGGTATACAAACCATTGCATTGAGTGGTTTCAAAGGAGGTAAAATCAAAGATATAGCGGATGTAAGTATTTATACTCCAGTAAATGATATGCAAATCACCGAAGATTTACATATGATGGCATTACATGCAATCTTCCAATATATAGTAAAAGAATTGTTTGGTAAATCAACCAACGAAAAAACAATGGGTGCTGCATACGACAAACGTATGGAGTAAATTGAATCAATTATTTTTGTACAATAAATAATTTACTATCTACTAATACTGCATTCATTCGAACTTGAACAGTATACATTCCATTAGCAAAGTCTTTTATAGCAATAGCTTGATTATTTTCATACGATTTATTAGCGTAAATAATTTTGCCACTTAAATCAGTTATAATCACCTCATAGCTTCTATTCTCCATAAAATCAACTTTGATATCTTGAGCTGTTGGATTTGGAAATACGCTGATCGTTGTCTTAACGGTTTTATGTGAACTGATGCCATTACTTCTACAACCATCATAGCGTAAGCTATCCATAAAATTCTTTGCCATGATGACTGCAAATTGAGCACATTCCTGATGATCGAGTACGGCATTTACCAAAACAGCATCACAAGTACTACATCCATTCGCTTTTAAACTATCGCTGGCAACAATGGCATTTAAGTATTTAACTTGTCTGTCGGCAGTACAATAAAACATGCGTAAAGGGGCAGCTGGTGTCCAATGCGTATAACTATTATTGTCTTTTAAAGCTAAACGAAATGGGTGCGCTAAGTCTGTTGTAAATCGATATAATTCCGTACTATCAAAAATCAATTTAGGTACATTCGGCATACGTGCTTCTACATAACCTAAAGATCTAGTCCCATCAAATAAAGGGGGTAAAGAAGTATCATAAGGCACTTTGAATGCATCACTGATATTGGCATATAAATGATAAATAGGATTCCATGACAAAACTAAATAAGGTAAATAGGCAGGAGCCGCATAAATAGAATCGCTCAACATCACATCTACCATAGTACCATCCATATCATAAGCTCCACTCATTGGGGCAGAGGCAGTAACGGTAAATTCACTTGAATATTCTTGTTCAATCATACGATGTGTGCACATAGAAGCATGTCCACCTTGCGAATAACCCGATAAAAATAATTGATTATTTAAATGAATATTATTGGCTGTACAATATTCTTTCAATGCTTTTAACATATAGATATTTGCATAAGCTTCGGTACGTGCATGTTGATATGGGTGCAATCCCGCACCATCACCTAAACCTAAATAATCGGGCATTATAGTCAAGTATCCATTCGAACCCATGACCATTCCGATGAATGGCTCAGCACCATTTACACGTGATGGCGCATCATTTTTTCTACTGACTGTTCCATGTGAATAAGCAAACATAGGTAAGTCGCATGTATCTTGCGGCACTATCAATAATCCTGAAGCCCCAACTAATGTATCAAAGGCGTCTTTACTCCAATAATTCATTTTATATAAATCGATTACATAGTTGGTTCCTAAAAAGGTACTTGGTAAAC
>CANHVE010000116.1 GCA_947464015.1 Saprospirales bacterium
AAGGAAAATATAAAATCAATAATACTGACTCAATTTTCACAAAAGAGGAACTATTAAAGCTGATAGAAACATCGCCAGAAAAATTCAGTCCCAATGTAATCTTACGCCCTTTATATCAAGAAACGATTTTACCCAATCTTGCTTTTGTGGGTGGCGCAGGAGAAATAGCGTATTGGTTGCAGCTAAAAAACATATTTACAGCAAATCACGTTGCTTTCCCGATGTTGGTGATGCGTGATATGGAATTATATATCGATGAAAAAACCTGGAATCGATTTATACAAAAAGGCTTTGTAGCAGCAGATATTTTCAAACCTGTTCATGAATTGGAAAAAACATTTATCTCCAAAAATCACGCTACAGAAAATATTTTTCAGCATCAAAAAGATAAAATTATTGAAGAGTACGATTCGATAGCAGATAAGATGAATGAGTTAGACAAAACTTTATTGGCAACGGTACAAGCGGAGAAACAAAAAATACTGAATAGTATTAGTATGTTAGAAGCGAAGACTTATAAGGCATTTAAGAAAAAGAGTGATGAAGATATAGCACAAATACATAAAGCAAAAAGCAAACTTTTCCCTAACGATATTTTACAAGAGCGTTACGATAATTTTATGATGTATTATTTACAGTTTGGCAAAGAGTATATTCCAATGTTGTTGGAGCAGATGAATGCTTGGGAGATGGATGTGAAGTTGGTGGTGTATTAGTATTCGCTTATAAAAAATCCTTATCCATTGTCGCCTTTGTTGGTAATCCCATATATAGGAATGACCAACAAAAACTTCTATTTAATACCCAATCACAATTCCAATACTTGGTAATAAAGTACCATTGGTAGTAGAAATAAATTTGGTTTGATAGTATGATGGATTCGATGGATTGATCAATGCTTGTCCATTTTCATCTGTCAATAATCGTAAAGAAGGACTCGATTTTTGTTTTGCATTCGTAATGTTTTGTATATCGACATAGATTTCGAAATTCCATTTTTTGAAGAACCATTTTTTAGTAGCACGAATATCTAATTGATAAAATATTCCAATACGTTTTGAATTTAATTGATTGTAATCAAGCACCCCTGATTGATTTATATCCCATACCGGACGTGATGATGAATAAGCTGAATCTATTGGAGTATAAGGATTGCCCCCCGCTAAACGAAATACAGTTCCAATTTCATAATTGCGTTTAAATTTCTTACCAAATGTGGCACTGATGATATGACGGCTATCCCAAGCACTTGGTGTAAATACTCCATTTTTGTTTTTGAATTCACTCCAGAACAAGGTATATGAAATAGAACCAAAGAAGCCTTTGAATAGTCGTTGTTGATACGAGAATTCTACCCCATACGCTCTCCCTTGATTGTTAGACACCGCTGGCTCATTGCCCACTACTCCAAATCCTACACCTTGATTAGCAAATGAAATTGAATCGTTCGTTAAGAAGGGATAGTTATTATAATATTTGAAAAATCCTTCCACACTCAATTTAGAATTGATAGCTGTATTGTATTCAAATCCTGCAACCACATGCGTACAAGAGATATATTTTAAATTCGGTTTATTTACTAATACCCCATTATTATCTCTATACCCCATTGTAGTATAGGATGGTGTTTGATAATAATGACCCGTATTGAAATTGAATGCTACATTTTTAGCGAAGTTATATGATAATGAAAAACGGGGTGATAGTTGTTTGTATAATTGCACCATATCTTTGTTATAAGTATTTCCATCTGCTCTTAAGCCTAATGATAAATTTAATTTTTCATTAGCGAATGCTCTACTCACTTGCACAAACAAACCAAAGCGATGTAAATCTAATTGTGTATTTAAATCAGCTACGTATTGTCCGAATGGAGTGGTATATCTATATTTTGCTTTATTGTTGTATTTGCAGAATTCATAAGAAAAACCAGTAGTAATTTTATAACCATTTTTTCTAGTCAAATTTTCTACTCTAAATTTATTTTCAATTTCTTGAGAGATAAAATCAGTACTTTTTTCTTTTGTATTATCATTATCGATATATTTCGTAAACTGATTGATCATCATATTTCTACTTAATACGAAAGTCCATGCACCATTAGGTCGGAAATATCTATAACGCAAGCCCAAGGTATAGAATACTTGTTTTTGCTCAGGCAAGATATTCAATAAATATTTTTGTTGTTCGGTTTCATTGGCTTTTAAGTTCAATTTTGAACGATCATAAGTACCTAGTCCAATAAAAGTAATTTCATGTTTATCGCCGATACGTCTTTTTACTTTGATTTGAAAATCATTAAAAGTAGGTAAGAATGGTAATTTAAGCGCTTGAAATAAAAATTGCAAATAGGATTGACGAGCCGATACGATATAAGAAGCTGTTTTTTTCTTATTCAATGGACCTTCAATAGAAAGTGCAGCTTCACTAGCACCTATAGTAAAATTAAAACCTGTTCTATCTGTTCGACCGTCACGCAATTTCAAATCCATATTCGAACTTAATCCTGTATTTCTATTGGCTGGAAAAGCAGAGCTATAAAAATCAACTTCTTTAATTAAGTCTACATTGATTAATCCCACTGGGCCACCTGAAGCGCCTTGTGTAGAGAAGTGATTGATGGTTGGCACTTCAATTCCATCTACATAAAATCTATTTTCGGCTGGTGAACCACCTCTGATAATAATATCATTTCTGTTAACAGCAGTAGGCGCAACACCTGGTAGGGACTGAATTACTTTACTGATATCTCTATTTCCTCCTGGATAACGTTGAATTTCATTTAAGCCTAATGAGCGCAAAGAAAGTGGACTTTCTTGTGTTTTGACAAAAGCTTGTTTGCCTGTAATAGTAACTTCATTAATATTTTTAGATTCTGTTTCAAGTGCAAAATCCATTTGTATCAATTTGGCATTTCCTACTTCCACTTCATATTGTACTTTGGTTTGATAACCTAAATACTTTACTTCTAAATTATATAAACCTGGCTTTAGGTCATTGAATTGATATATACCACCTGTATCCGTAGTAGCAGCGGTAGATGAATTTTGGATACTCACTACTGCAAATGCAATAGACTCGTTGGTAACAGCATCAAATACACGTCCTTGTATTTTTCCTGTTTGTGCTTGAATTGCTAGTATAATGAAAGATAAACTAAGTGTAAATAAGTATTTCATATTTTGATAAAAAAGTGTAATTAATTGAAAAGCAATATAAACTCATATAACAAAAAAGACTTTGTTTTGTTTATATATTAGGGGAAATATCTTCTACATAAGTCAGTATATGGTCTTCTATGGTAGTATAATGAACTATAAGTTCTTTGTATAAATCATCTTTTTGAAGAATAGCTTTAAACTGACCAGAAATTGTATAGGTAAAAGGTTCTAATAATATATGGTCTTTAAAATCAAGTTGTTTTTGACTATACATTTTATAGATACTCTCTTTAGCACTCCAAATAGTAATTAATGATTCAATCTCGGTTTTAGGATTGATCAAAGCTGTTTCAATTTCAGTGGTAAACTTATGAGCAATTCGTTTTACTTTTTCTTTGATTTGTTCTACGTCTACACCTATTTCAAAAGTATTATTACTCATTGCCACTACCATATGTTGAGTATGAGATAAGGAAATATGCATCGAACTATTTTCGATAAAAGGTTTGCCATAAGCATCTTTATTCAAATAAATGATATCATTTCGATTCAATAATTTTTTTAATGCATATCTACTCGCATACCATTGCAATTTTCTTTTTTCTATCAAGTATTTGGCTAATTCATTTCTATCAAATTCAGTTAATACCAAACCTTTTAAATAGAATGCTGCATCTTCACTGATTCTATTGACCAATATATGAGATTGATTCTTCGTATTATGATTGAACAATATCATTGCTAGTTTCTACAAATTTAGGGATGAGTACATAAAAAGTGGTTCCTGTATTTTCTTGTGATTCGAACCAAATAGAACCACCAATACTATCAATGATTTGCTTAGAAATGGCTAAGCCTAATCCCGAACCAGAATTTTTTGTTGTGAAATTTGGCGTAAAAATACGGTCTTTGATTTCATCAGGAATTCCTTTCCCATTATCCTTAATAATAACTTTTATCAGGGCATTTTCTTCTAGTAATGAAATATCAATTACTCCCTGTCTATTTTCTACAATAGCTTGAATCGCATTTTTGATTAAATTATTAAATAAACTAATCATTTGATTTTTATCGGCATAAATCCATGCTGGTTTTATCTTAGCTTGATAGTTTATTTTTACATTATGTTCTTCAGCAAATAAATTAATAATAGAAGTGAGATAATGATCTAGGTCAAGTTTTTCATTATTCGCTATTGGCATTTTCGCAAAAGAAGAGAAGGCTGTTGCAATTTCAGACAAATTATCAATTTGTTCTAAAAGCGTATGCGTCATATTCAAGGTAAGTTCAGGTGTTTTAGGATTTTTTTCTTGAATGGCACGTTGCAAAAACTGAATACTCAAACGCATAGGTGTTAAAGGATTCTTAATTTCATGTGCAATTTGTTTCGCCATTTCGCGCCAAGCACCTTCTCTTTCACTTTTTTTAAGCGAACTAGCACTTTCATCTAATTTCTGAATCATTTTATTATACTCTTCTACTAGTAACCCAATTTCGTCTTTTTGATGCCATTCAATCGATTCATTTACTTTTCCTAATCTAATTTTACGCAACTGATTCCCAATTTGATTTAATGGCTTAGTAAGCGAATTAGATATAAATAAGGCAAGTAGACCTGTAATTAATAATAAAGGAACATATACATTGATCAGTGCTACTAGGAAACGCGATATTTCATCCTTCAAGGTTTTAGTTTGAGAGAAATAAGGAATATTCATATACGCCAATAATTGATTTTGATCATTATAAAGTGGCATATACAACGATAGATAATCTAATTTTCCAATAGATTCATTTTGCATGACTTGATTGGTCACTTTATTTTTTAAAACCATGAAAGCATTGGGGTTCATCTTGGTGGCCTGAAGTCCTTTTTCGAAAATAGAGGATTGTGAACTGATAACTAAATTTCCATTAATATCAAAAATATTGATATCAATTTTTTCATCATTTGATAATTGAGGAATAAAATAAGAAAAATCTTCTTTTAGCGTTGCTGCTCTAGCATCTGCTAAATCATATTTATTGATATATTCTTGTAATTGTGTACTGACGCGAATACTAATATTAATAAGGTTTTGTTTGTTATTGGTTTCATATTGATAACCAATAAAAATAGTTGTGATAATAGCAATGGCAAAAAAGGATATCAATAATAAACTGAATAGGGTAAAATTGATTTTATCATGAAAGGCTAAGGAAAGGGATTTCCAAGGCTTGTTTTTAAAATCTTCGATAATCGTATATAAGGTATATAAAATAAATAGGATGAATACAATGAGTATATTAATAATAATTATATAGGATAGCGAGCTAATATATTTATAAAAAGAGATTTTATCTCGACAATAAATAATCGACTTACGAATGGTTGGTTTGTATATAGTATATACTTTTTGTTGATCTTTCAGCCAAATAAATGAATCAATAGGAATATTGGTATTGAGTAGATTGGTAAACTCATAAGGGATACTTCCTTTTGATTTTAAAATCCTATTATTATTGATTACTAAATAGCTGGCTTCATTATTTTCATCAATTTTTTGAATATTTTTTGATATCAATAATTCCGGATATACATTCTCATCATTTGAGACTTTTGGTTTTAGATTAAATGCCACTACCCCAATTTGATTGGTATCTGAATATACTGGAATGACGGCTGCATAATAATAGTTTTCGGAAGATTTTTCAATAAAATGCAAGTAAAAATCTGAGGTTTCAAATCCGAATTGATTAATGGCTTCTTGATAGGTATTGAGTGAAATGGTATCATCAGCTAACATCGAGTGACCATCAGTATCGAATAAATGAATGTCGAGGTTATATTTAGATAAATAGCTTTTGAAATATAATTGTTCAATTCTATTGATAATGGTATTATCTCTCGAGTTCAGTTGAACTTTATTTAAAAAGATTCGTTTCAAAAAAGCATCTTCTGTAACTCTACAATGAATGTCGGTGAATGAAAATTCTGTTACATAGTCGCGATCATCTGCTAATTTTTGTATTTCATCTTGGGTGATAATTTTACTTTTGGTAACATGAAAGAAATTTGAATAGATAGCTGAAACTAGTGATACAAATCCGATGATAATGATTAAATCATATATAGAATCAAAAAGTACTTTACTGTTGAAATAATAAAATAGTAAAATATTCCAGAGCAGCACTACCAAAATACCGATATAACAAATACTGTCTAGTTTAAAGAAATAAACAATCCACAAATTAACCAATATTGCAATTCCATTTAAAATGATAAAAGTAGCGTTGCTAATTTTTTGTTGAATAATGATTTTGAATAGATTTAGACTGATAAAAACATAGGAAAACGACAAAATCCCCATGATCGCATATACGATGATGGAATAGATATTTATTTTCAATATATTAGTTAAATCGAGCGGAATCGTAGAGTTTAATATGATGTCTTTGTATAAATAAATCAATAAAAAATGTACTAAATAGAGAACAACAAATAAGATACTAAAGAATAGATGATAAATGGAGTTTGTAGTTTTGCTTAATTGAATACGAATATGTGTATAAAAGTAATATGCGATAATACCAAATATGATTGCATTGATAATGAATAGTCCCAGTGAACTATTGATGGCATTTGAACCCAATAAGCTCGGGTCAAACAAAGAGGAATTTTGTAGATTATACATCCATCCATCAAAATAAAATAATATACGAACGGTAAAAAGCAAAACAATTAATAATATAAAAGAGAACCATTCAGAAATTCTTTCAGCTAGATAATTACAGCTCAAATAAATTAAATGGAACAACATCAAAATAGATAGTAAATTGACAATCACATAAAAGGAGATGCCTTTATATTTGGCCACAATATCCTTCGTATATAAACTAAAAAGAGGAACTTTATATTTATTATAGATAATGTTGGGATTTTTATCAATGCTTTTATTGATATCGAATTGTTCACCAATATGAGCAACTATAAATTCGTCGGTGAGGTAATTATTTTTGATATCCTGAGTATATTTAATAGGCAATACCGCAACTAAATAAGTACTATCGTCATATTTATATGTAGAAATATAACACCAGACATTTTTAAGTTTCTGTAAAGATTGACTATTTTTTTTTATTTGTGAAAGTAGTGGAAAGCTGATACTATTGTTGGTCCAAAAAACAGCATCTTCATTTTTATATAGGATTAAGGTATATAATTGCTTTTTATCTAGAATATTTTGATGGTTAAAACTGAATGAGTCAATTGTATTTTGCTGAATTATTTTTTCGAAATCAACATCAAATTGTACAATGGTATTATGAAGTGTATGGACACTTGCAGATAAACTTTTACTATTATTGGAACTAGAATACTTACCAATAACACTAATAATAGAAAGTACTATCAGTATTAAAACAACTATGCTAAATTGACTATTTAGTATTTTTTTCATCTAGTTTAGCTTCATTCCAATAAGAATCCATTTCTGCCAAAGTCATTTCAGATAAATTTTTATTTAGTTGTTTGGCTTTACGTTCAATATAATTAAATCGATTTATAAATTTATTATTACATTTTTCAAGTGCTGCATCCGGATCAATTTGAATAAATCTGGCATAATTAATTAAAGAGAAAAACACATCTCCTAATTCTTCTTCTATATGTTCATTGGTATGTATTGCTTCTTTCAATTCATTAATTTCTTCTTCAAATTTTCCCCATACTTCTTCTTTCGTTTCCCATTCAAAGCCCACTTGTTTTACCTTTTCCTGGATTCTATAGGCTTTATTCATAGCAGGCATAGAAGAAGGTACGCCTTCTAATATAGATTTTCTTCCTTCTTTCAATTTAAGTTTTTCCCAATTCTTTTTCACATCTTCTTCCGAAGTGACTTCCACTAGTTCTTTATGATCTGAAGTTTTTGCATAGATATGTGGGTGACGGAAAACGAGTTTATCACATAAGGTATTTATAATTGATGTGATATCAAAAGATTCTTTTTCACTTCCAATTTTTGCATAGAAAACAATATGTAATAATAAATCTCCAAGTTCTTCTTTAATCAGTTTAGGATCATTTTTTAGAATAGCATCCGATAATTCATAGGTTTCTTCTATAGTAAGTTGGCGTAATGTTTCGTTGGTTTGTTTTTGATCCCAAGGACATTGCTGCCTTAAATCATCCATTATATTTAATAATCTTTCGAAGGCAATTAATCTGGCGTCTGTATTCATATGACTAATATACGAAAAAATAAAAAAGGGACTTCATATAAATAATAAAGCCCCGAAATACGGGGCTTTATAAGTAATTGTCAAATAACAATTATTTTTTTGCTGCTGCTTTTTTAGGAGCTGCTTTTTTTGCTGCTGCTTTTTTAGGAGCTGCTTTTTTTGCTGCTGCTTTCTTAGGAGCTGCTTTTTTAGGAGCTGCTTTCTTAGTAGCTGCTTTTTTAGGAGCTGCTTTTTTTGCTGCTGCTTTTTTAGGAGCTGCTTTTTTTGCTGCTGCTTTTTTAGGAGCTGCTTTTTTTGTTGCTGCTTTTTTTGTTG
>CANHVE010000117.1 GCA_947464015.1 Saprospirales bacterium
TCCAACTAAAGTAGAAAATAATCAATTTTATATTTTTATTGAAGCCTAAAACACTAGGCAAATACATTGCCTATAGCTAGTATACTTTTGTTTATAATACTACTAAATGGTAGTTGTAGCTTAACATTATAAAACGAATAAATTCTTATCTTTGAATATGAGCATCGATTTAAACAAAGCATTTAAAACAGCCCTCGAAACACTGAATGCAAAGCAGTTGGAGGCTGTACAGCAAATAGATGGACCCGTATTAGTACTAGCAGGACCAGGTACTGGTAAAACACAGATATTAGCTTCTAGAGTAGGTTATATTTTACAACAAACGGATACCAACCCTGAAAATATTTTATGTTTGACCTATACAGATGCGGGTACAGTAGCCATGCGCGAACGATTGGTGAGCTTTATTGGTCCGGATGCATACCGAGTTCCGATTCATACCTTTCATAGTTTTTGTAATCAAATCATCAAAGAGAATGCAGAGCTTTTTAGTACAAAAGATATTGAGCCCATTAGTGATTTAGAAAAAATAGAACTTCTACAAAAATTGATTGATGGATTTGATTCCTCTCATCCACTGAAAAGATGGACAGGTGATATCTACTATGATAGAAAACGATTAGCGAATTTGTTTGATGTGATGAAATCGGAAAATTTTACTGCCGAGTTTATTGCTGAAAAAGTAGATGCATATATCGAATCGTTACAAAGCAATGAAAACTATATCTACAAAAGAGGCAATAGCAAACAAGGGATTAAAGCAGGCGATGTAAACACCAACAAAATTGAGAAAGATTCAGAGCCCTTACTACTATTGAAAGCTGCCGCTAAAGAATTTGTAAACTATGAAAAATTATTGCAGGAAAAAGGACGCTACGATTATCATGATATGATTAAATGGGTGATTGATAAATTCAAAGAAAACGAAACTTTATTATTGCGCTATCAAGAGAAATATTTATACTTGTTAGTAGATGAATATCAAGATACCAATGGAACACAAAATGAACTTTTACAATTATTAATCAATTATTGGGAATCGCCCAATGTCTTTGTGGTAGGGGATGATGATCAATCTATCTATAGATTTCAAGGAGCCAATATTGAAAATATTTTAGACTTTTCAAATCATTATCCCGACATTAAAAAAATTGTTTTAACCGATAATTACCGTTCTACACAAGCCATATTAGATGCTTCGAAATCATTGATTGAATGTAATCAAGAGCGACTCATTCACATAGATGCTCAACTCAATAAAAATTTAGTTGCTAAAAAAACCAATGCTTCTAGTGAAATAATAGTTCCTAGCATTTATGCATTTGATAATGATATTCATGAACAAGCATTTATCTGTCATGCGATTGAACAAGCAGTTAAGCAGAATGAAAAACTAAATGAAATCGCTGTTTTATATAGAAATCATAAACAATGTGCATCGATTATTCAGTATTTGGAAAGCAAAAAAATTCCTTATCAAATCAAAAAAAGATATGATGTATTGCAGAGTGTTTTTATTTCTAAACTGATTAGCATTTTACAATATATAGAAGCAGAACTTCAAATTCCTTTTACACGTGACGATTTATTATTTGAAATTTTGCATTATGATTTTTTTGATACCAATCCTTTTGATATTGCCAAAATAGCCTTCCATTTAAGGGGTTTAAGCTATAGTGAAAATCGATCTTGGCGTAATTACTTGAATAATTTACAACTAAGTGTACAGAAAGATTTATTTACCCAATCGAGCGCGCAGGATGAAGTACTGAAGATTAAAAAGGTAAATGATTTATTAGAAGAGTGCATTAAAAATAATAGTAATTATACAACTCAAGGACTTCTAGAATTTATACTTACTCGTGGTGGCATATTTAAATATATCATGTCGCATCCTGATAGAAATATATTATTAGAAGAGCTCAATACTTTTTTCGATTTTATCAAACATGAAACACATGCTAAGCCAGAAGCTCGAATAAAGCATATATTAGAAACGATCAAACTCATGCGTGAAAACGTGGTAGAATTACCCATCCATAAAGTAATAGGTCAAGTTGATGGAGTGCAGTTTATAACCGCCCATTCATCTAAAGGACTAGAGTTTGAAAAGGTATATATTATTGGTTGCGATACCGATGCATGGAGCGAATCGAGTGATAGAAACTCCTTTAAATATCCTGAAAATATTGTACGTAAAGTAAAAAATGGAGATGCTTCAGAAGAAGAGCGAAGATTATTTTATGTGGCTATGACGAGATCTAAAAATCATTTAACGATGACCTATAGCAAAGCCAAAGAAAATGGCAAGCTCAAAGAAAAATCGCAATTCATCAGTGAATTAGAACAAAAACCATTTGTGCAAAGTAAAGAAGAACAAGTGCCTGTAGATGTTTTAACGGCTTATATGGAAGGAAGTATGACACATACTATACAAGAAGTGGAAGGTATTATCGATAAGGAATTAGCTAAAAAAGCATTAGAAAAATTTGAATTGAATGTAACCAATTTAAATAATTATTTAAAATGCCCACTTGGATTTTACTTTAATAATGTATTGAAAATACCGAGTGCAAAAAATGCAGCCATGGAATTTGGAAGCGCGGTACATGAAGCTTTATTCAAATATTTTTTATTGATGCAACAAGTAGATACTTTTCCTCCGTTAGATGAGTTGACCAGCTTATTTGAAAAAGAAATGTATAAGCGTAGAGAAGGATTTACAGAAGAGGAGTATAAACAAAAATTGGCTTATGGACAGATGTTTATTCCTAAATATTATGAAGCCCATGTGGGTTCGTGGAATAAAATTGTAGCGCTCGAACGAATAGTGAGTGCGGTATACAGCGGTGTACCTATCAAAGGGGTTTTAGACAAAATTGAATTTGATGGCAGTAGTGCACATGTGATCGATTATAAAACAGGCAAATATGAAAATGCACGTAAAAAATTTGCAAAGCCAAGTACCGAATATAAAAATCCCGAAGAACCTACTTATGAAGAAATGCATGGAGGAGATTACTGGCGACAAGCTATATTTTATCGAATCTTAATCGATAATTATAAAGATAAAAACTGGAAAGTATTAAGTACCACTTTTGATTTTGTAGAGCCCGATAGAAAAGACAATAGTTTTAAACGTCAACAAGTACTTATTGAAGAGGATGATATTCGCTTTGTACAAAATCAAATCAAAGAGAATTATCAAAAAATCATGAATCTTGAATTTGATAAAGCCTGCAATGATAAAGAATGTCACTGGTGTCAGTTTGTTAAGAGCAACTATAAAGAACTTATTCCTATAGAAGAAAAAGAGATGGATTAATATGCACGGACAAATTCATCATGTCGAAATTTATGTAAGCCACTTAGATAAAAGCAGGTCTTTCTGGACTTGGTTGCTATGTGAAAAACTCCATTATCAAATCTATCAACAATGGCCAAAAGGAATCAGTTATAAATTAGCTAATACCTATATCGTTTTTGTTCAAACAGAAGAAAAGCATTTATTAAATGTTTATCATCGTAAAAATACGGGTCTAAATCATTTGGCTTTTCATGCGAAAGACCGCAGTTTTATTGATGGACTGCATGTTGAATTAAAACAAAAAAACATTCCCCTATTATATGAGGATAAATATCCTTATGCAGGTGGTGAAAATTATTATGCTGTTTTTTTTGAAGATCCAGATAGAATAAAAGTGGAAGTGGTTTCTATGATATAAAATATTTTTTATATGTTACAACACTTATTTAAAAATGTGTATATTTACATTAGTTAATGTTTTTACGCAAGTGAAAAAAGTTATAGCTTATAGTATGTTTTTCATTTACTTCCTATCTTTAATGGGATGGCAAGAGGTATGTAAGTATTCCTATTTACAAAAGCACTATCAAATTTCTAAGCTAGAAGACCAAAACTTAAGCTTTGCTAAGTTTGTTATCATGCATTATATAACAGATGATCATAATAATAATGATGATGCACAGGACAAACAACTACCCTTCAAATCGCATACACAAACTTTTACAGACAATATTACTTTTAACATACATCAAATATTTGCTTACTCATTCGAGTCGGGATATGCATTATGTACCAATTTTTGTTCCTTTAAGGTAAAACCTTATTTACCTATTATCTATACTTCTATTTGGAATCCTCCCAAGTAGGAAGCATACTCTACTATTTATCGGAATTTTATTTTTATTCATTATTAAATCATTTATATGAAAAATGTATTTTTTGTACTATTTATTAGTACCCTTATGCTTGCTACTAATTCTTGCAAAAAAGAAAGTAGCACAGCCAACACTAATTCAAATCTTAAAAGCAAAGTAAAAACTGGCAACTGGAAGGTAACTCTTTATAATGATAAAGGTACTGACCATCTATCCTATTTTTCGGCTTATGAATTTGTATTCAATAATGATGGCACCGTTGAAGCTACTAAAACAGGTTCTACAGTTAACGGAACATGGACAACTGGCACAGACGATAGCGATGTAAAATTAGTATTAGATTTTGGTACTACTTCTCCATTTGACGAGTTAAATGAAGATTGGCAAGTACTTGAACAAAACAGTACTATTATCAATTTAACACATATAAGTGGCGGAGGAGGAGGAACTTCTCTACTCACTTTCGAAAAAATATAGTGGGACGCGTTTTTTTTTGTTACCCAAGCAGCAATACTTGGGTTTTTTATTTTATTCTAATTAATATTTATTGGAACTATTCTGGAATTAAATCAATTGATAAAGAAATATTAAAAAAAATAAAGTAAAAATTCATTTCAATCGTCATAGTAATCAAATGACACACGATAGTACTATTCATATGCCTTCAACTGGTTTCTCCATAACGAATACGGTTCAGCAATTTAGTAAAAAATTGTTTGGATTTATACGTGGTAAAGTAAAATCGACCGAAGAAGCTGAAGATATTTTACAAGAAGTATGGTATCAACTCAGTCATATGACCGATTTAAGCTCTATCGAAAACATGAGCGCCTATTTGTATCGAATAGCTCAAAATAAAGTGATTGATACCTACCGTAAAAAGAAAAATGAATCGCTAGAAGATTATATCACTGATTCAGATGGCGAAAGCGAATTTTCCTTTAATGAATTGCTTTTACTAGACCAAAAGGCAAGTAGTGATAGTGCGTTATATAAAGAGGAATTTTGGAATACTTTAATGGAAGCACTGGATGAATTGCCTGCTAAACAAAAGGAAGTATTTATTTTGCATGAAATAGAAGACTTATCCCTTCAAGAAATAGCTTATAAAACTGGAGAAAATATAAAAACGATTATTAGTAGAAAAGGATATGCTACTAAATACTTACGACATAAATTATTAAATCTATACCAAGAGTTAAATACCTAATTATGGAATTAAAAAAAGAGTTTACCTGGAGAAAAAGAAAAGGCTGTTGGTTTATATTCATACCAATAATGCTTTTTGCAATAGCAGGCATCGTAATGTTGCTATGGAATGCCATATTACCCGACATTCTTCCAGTGTCTAAGATTAATTACTGGCAAGCCATGGGCATTTTTGTTTTAAGTAAAATTTTATTTGGTGGATTTCGAATGGGTTCTCGATTCAATAAACATCGTCCATTCAATCATCGAATGGGAAGTGAGAAATTTATGCAAATGAATGAAGAAGAACGAGCCAACTTTAAAGCTGCATGGAAAAATAGATGTCAGAAAGATTAAAAAATGGAGACCGCAAATGGCGGTCTTTTTTTTTATAAAAAAATAAAGTAAAATGTATTTTGATTCGACATACATACTATAAAACATTTTAAACAAAATAATTACTTATGGCAAAAACAATTTTTAAATCCATATTTTTTGGATTGTTAATCGGTACCGGTTTCTTTTTTATACCTAAAATGATGTTAGGACTTATCATCTGTTCTATGATCTTTAGTATGTTTGCTCGTCGACGAATGTATATGAATAATCGCTTTCATATATATCAATATGCTTATGCAGATAAAATTAGAAATATGAGCGAAGAAGAGTATAAAAACTATCAATCTAAAATGAATGACTTTCATATGCATGGCTGTCATCATTCAAATTATTCAACAAAACAAGAAAAATAAATTATGAAAAGAGGAACCAGATTTTTTATCGTATTAGCAACAGGTGTATTAACCTTTGGAACATTAATGGCGAGTTTAGGTCCAAAAACATTTGAGAACAATCTTCATCGTCACAGTTGTCGCCATCATTATGAATACCACGATGAATGCAGACACAATCATCAGGGTGAACAATCAAATCAAACACCTATGAAACACGACAGTATTTAATTTTTATATATTGTACAAATTGCAGAGAGTCAAAGCATCAACATGCTTTGACTTTTTTATTTTAAGTAGCACCTCTTTTGATAAAATTTAAATCCATACCTTTGCAAACCAAAACCAAAAAAAAATATTTTTTATGCGTCAACTAATTATTTTAACAACTTGTTTGTTTATAGGTTTCACTTCATTAAAAGCACAAGAAACTAAAATAAGTATCAAAGAAGAAGTCTTAATTGTATCGAACAGAATAGAAGCAGATCAATATGAATCAGGAAAAGATATTACTGTTATAGATGCTAAACAAATTCAACAAATCGGCGCTACATCTATTGATCAATTACTTCGATATGTGCAAGGTATTGAAGTACAACCTAGAGGTGCTTTTGGTGTACAGGCAGATATCAGCATGCGTGCTAGTACTTTTTCTCAAGTAGTTATTTTAATAGATGGAATGAAATTAAATGATCCATTAACTGGCCACTTCAACAGTAATATTCCAATTCCTATCAACCAAATTGAAAAAATTGAAATCATCAGAGGTGCTGCTAGTGCACAATATGGAGCAGATGCTGTAGGGGGTATTATCAATATTATAACCAAAACCAGAAGTGTAAATTCAAGCTCTTCTACCAATGTAGAACTCGGAACAGGTGATTATAATTTGTTTTTTGGAAGAGCAAATACGTTTACTAAAAGAAATAAATTATCTTTTGAAATAGGTGTAGATGGTGCCTATAGCAAAGGACCCAAACCACAAGGTATTAACAACACATTTGGTATTGCAACTTTCAGTGCTGCTTGTAAAATTGATTTAAGTAAAAATACGCACTTGTTTTATAGAACCTCTTATGACTATAGAGATTTTAATGCAAAATATTTTTATACTAAAAGTGCTGCTGACAATGCCAGTGAGAACACACAAAATGCCTGGAATCAAGTAGGTTTCAAAAACACAAGCAAAAAAACGAATACCCAAATTGATTTTGTATGGAGATATAACTATGATAGTTATTTGTTCAATCCTGCGTCGAAAGCGAATGTTCATTATACTAATTTTTATACTCTTCAAGCATATCAAAATCTATTCATCAATCGAATTTGGAAATTAAATTATGGATTACAAGCAGATGCAAAAACCATCAAAAGCAATGATAGAGGCAATCATCAAAACTATCATATTGGTGTTTTTGTAGGTATGCTTATTAAGCCTATTGATGCATTCATAATTAATTTTAATCATCGATTAGATTATGATAAAAATTATAAACTACAATATACTCCTCAATTATCAATTGCCTTTAATAAGAAATACTATACCATACGTGTTAATGGAGGAAAAGCGGTAAGAGCTGCTGATTTTACAGAACGCTACATTTCAAGTAATTTAGCTGGTCCATTAAGCGCCGGACGTAACTTAGGAAACCCTGATTTAAAAACTGAAAGCTTTTGGAATATCGATGGAGGAATCGATATCAAACCTATGAAAGGAATGGTGTTTTCTGCCACAGCATTTAGTAGATGGGGCAAAAATCAAATTGATTATGTGATCACCAATTCTAGTGAATTAGCCTTTTTTACTAACGTAAAACCAAATACCAATTATTATTTTGCAAAAAATATAAAAGCAGTGAATACACGTGGTTTTGAATTAGGGTTTAATTATAAAAAAGAATTTCATAAGAATAACTTTATTATGTTAAACACTGGTTATATCTATGCATTCTCTAAAACTACTGAAGGAGCATTAACCAAGTATATATCCAATCATGCTCGTCATTTACTTACTTATAATATACAAACTCAAATAAGTGGTTTTACATTTGGTATTAGTGGTTTATATAAATATAAATTACCAGATGCTATTAAATCTAATCCTCTAACAAGCAACGAGTATGCACTATTAAATATAAATGCAGGGCTTCGTTTAGCAAAAAATAAATTAGGTTTAAATCTGCATATCGACAATTTGTTTAACAGAACTTATACCGAAGTGCTCGGTGCTCAACAACCAGGTAGATGGGCTTATATCAGCATCTCGTATAGAATATAAAGTATAGCTATAAAAAAAACGACTTGTAATTTACAAGTCGTTTTTCATTTATATCTACTTAATATTAATCGTTATGATTCGAGTAATCTCTTTTTCGTGGAGCCGCACTTGATCTGGAGCCATTACTATTACTGTAACCTCTAGGTGCAGATGCATTTCTATTTCCGTCATTTCTTCTCGAATTAGAAGAAGAGTTGTTTCCAGTTCTAGAATTATTTCCAAATCTTCTTGGTGCTCTATCTGGTGCTGATGGTGACAAATCAGGTTTCAAATCACTCAA
>CANHVE010000118.1 GCA_947464015.1 Saprospirales bacterium
ATAAAATTACAGAGTATGCAGCAGAAGATGCAGATATCACTTTACAATTGCACGATTATTTTATGCCCAAAATTATAGAACGAGAAGTGCTTGAGTTACACAATACTCTGGAAGCGCCGCTAATCCCTGTTTTGGCACATATGGAAAGAGAAGGTGTTCACATAGATACCGCCTTTTTAAAAAATTATTCGAATGAAATGCGAGATGAATTAAGCATTTTGCAAAAAGATATTTCTGAAATGGCTGGCGTTCAATTCAATTTAGATTCGCCCAAACAATTAGGAGAAGTACTTTTTGATAAGCTTAAAATTCCTTATACCGAAAAGAAAACAGCCACTGGTCAATATTCTACAAACGAAGAAACCCTATCCAAAATTGATCATGAAATTATTCGACATCTACTCGATTACAGAGAACTGACTAAACTAAAATCAACCTATGTGGATGCGCTTCCTTTATTAATTAATAGTAAAACAAATCGACTTCATACAACCTTTAATCAAACAATTGCAGCTACAGGAAGATTAAGTTCAGTAAATCCTAACTTACAAAATATTCCTATTCGAAGTGATCGGGGTAAAAAAATTCGTCAAGCATTCATTCCTCGAAACGAAGAATATACCATCCTTTCGGCCGATTATTCGCAAATTGAATTACGTATTATCGCTGCCATGAGTAAAGAAGAAAACATGATTCAAGATTTTATCAATGGCTTAGATATTCATACAGCAACAGCTGCAAAGGTTTATGGTATTGATATAAATGAGGTTACTAAAACGCAACGTAGCAATGCGAAGATGGTGAATTTCGGAATTATTTATGCGATCTCTGCATTTGGTTTATCGCAACGATTGGCCATTCCTCGTAAAGAAGCTGCCACATTAATTGAAAATTATTTTATACAATATCCTCGTATCAAAAACTATATGAATGATACTTTAGAATTTGCAAAAGCAAATGGATATGTTAAAACGATATTAGGAAGAAGAAGATATTTAAAAGACATCAACTCAGCCAATCACACGGTGCGCAGCGTTGCTGAGCGTGAAGCAATTAATGCACCGATACAAGGTTCTGCAGCAGATATGATTAAAGTAGCAATGATTCATATTCATGACGAAATGAGAAAACGCAACTTAAAATCAAAGATGACTTTGCAAGTTCATGATGAGTTGGTGTTCGACACTTTCAAACCCGAAGTGGAGGAAGTCAAAAGCATCATCATCGATAAAATGCAAAATGCTATCCAAATGGACGTACCTATTATTGCTGAAGTTGGAGTGGGAAATAACTGGTTAGAAGCGCATTAAGAAAATCATGAAAGTTTATTATTCAATATTGTTTTTATTTATAATTAATTGCTGCTCTGCAAATACTATAGTAGATACCATTCCCTATCCCGCACCCAGCAATTGGTTACATTCATTCGATTTAGATGGAGATAAAATAAATGATGATATTTATTTTGATTATAGTGGCGGCGCACATTGTTGCTATCATATACATATCAAACTGAGTAGCAATCAAACGGTTTATAGTTATCCTTTTGAAATGGATGGTGGTTATATGTTTAATGTAGATAATTCGTGGCCAGATAAATTTGATATACAGGATTATGATAAGGATGGATTACCCGAAATTAAAATGATGATTCAAACTTATAATGGAGAAGCCACTAAAATACCTGCTGCTTGGAAAAGAAAATATAAAATTAAAAGCAATACGATTTTATTCGAATACGAAAAAGGCAAATTGATAATACATGATACGAAGTGATGTGTTTATTTTATAACTACATAACCTATCTACAAAGAAAAAAATCTTGATACACTATAATATGAATTAGCTAGTCCAATAAAAAACATCTTAAGTGTTTAGAATCTAATATCTAGTGTCTAATATCTAGTTTCTACATATACCCCAATATCTTCAACATACTTTTGTAGCTCTGTTCTTTTGCGAAGAGCTTGGTACTAATCTCACCATTTTCATCTCTATTGATGATGACATGTTTGGGTGCTGGCAATAAACAATGTTGAATACCTCCATAACCTGCAATCGATTCTTGATAAGCACCTGTATGGAAAAAGCCGATGTATTGTGGTTTATCCGGATTATACTTAGGCATGTAAATCGCATTGGCATGACTTTCACTATTATAATAATCATCGCTATCACAAGTCAATCCGCCTAAAAATACTCGCTCATTTTCTTCGCTCCAATTATTGATGGCCAATAAAATAAATTTTTTATTGATCGCCCAACAATCAGGTAAAGTAGTCATAAAACTTCCATCAATCATATTCCAAGCTTCTCTATCGTTTTGTCTTTTTTGATCCAAAATTGAAAATAAAGTCGCACCACTTTCACCCACTGTAAATGAACCAAACTCTGTAAATATATTCGGTTCGGCTACTTGATGACTTTCACAAATACTTTTGATTTGCGATACAATCTCTTCCGCCATGTATTCATAATCATAATTGAAATCCAATTTATTCTTAATTGGAAATCCACCTCCAATATTTAAGGAATCTAGAGAAGGACATATTTTTTTCAACTCACAATAGACATTCACACATTTGTTTAACTCACTCCAATAATAAGCTGTATCAGCGATTCCTGTATTGATAAAAAAATGCAACATCTTTAATGTAACATTCTTATGATGTTTCACATGATGTTTATAGTAGGGTACAATATCTTGATAGCCGATTCCTAAACGAGAAGTATAAAACTCAAATTTCGGTTCTTCTTCACTGGCAATACGAATTCCAATTTGTACATTTTTTTTCGTTTTAGAAATCAATTCATCAAATTCACTAATATTATCAATCACTGGAATCACATTACTATAACCTGTATTGATTAATTTAGCGATATTATTGATGTATTGACCTCTTTTAAATCCGTTACATACAATAGTTTTGTCTTTATCTATCAGCTTCTGTTCATATAAAGATTCAATGATATTCATATCAAATGCAGAGGATGTTTCTAAAAACACATCATTTTTAATCACTTCTTCTAGTACAAAGGAGAAGTGAGAACTCTTGGTACAATAGCAAAAATTATAGGTTCCATTGTAGCCGGCCTTAGCTATAGCAACATTAAACATACGTTTTGCTTTCTGTATTTGGGTTGATATTTTAGGTAAATACGATATTTTTAAGGGAGTACCATATTGTTTGATAATGTCCATCATATTGATATCATGGAAGTATAGCTCATCATCAATCATTTTAAATTCTTCTTGAGGCCATTCAAATGTTTGCTCAATTAAATCTACGTATTTATTTTTCATTGAATTTAAATTAAATATTTGTTTTGTAAAAATACAAAGTAATTCAGTTGGATATGAATATTTTTTCTAATCTAAGTGAGTTAGATTCTTAAAATAACTAAGCATTGAATGATACTACTTATCCATAGACAATTTATGCAACTACTTTAAACATTACTAATGAAGTATTTGAAGCAATTCTAAACAGTCAAATAGAAATATAGTACCTTTGAGCCTGATATATATTTCTATGTGGGAGAGTCTTAAAAAACGAATTATACCAGGATTATCATTTGGTGCTATCATAGCAGGATCTGTTTTCTATTCTAAATGGAGCTTTGCAGCAATACTAATACTTAGTATTATACTCTGTACCAATGAATTTTTTAAAATAGTAAAAAGTATTCGCGATGAAGAACAAGATGTCTTTATTGGCTTTCACAGTTATTTTATAACTGCCCTAACCGTTTTAAGTTTTTTGTTAGGCTTTTTATTCTCCGCTGGTTATCTACCAAATACGATTTTAAGTATTATTCCGCTTTTGTTTTTAGCTATACTTTTTATGGAGCTGTTTTCTAAATCGACCAAGCCGTTTATGAATATTGGATTGAATGTAACCAGCTTATTATATATTGGTATGCCTATGTTTATGGCCAATTATATTGTATTTGTCAACCATGAATATGACGGTCGATTTCTTTTAGGAGCCATGTTATTGGTGATGTTAAATGATGTTGGGGCCTATTTTATGGGATCTTGGTTTGGCAAAACGCCATTATTCCCTAGAATTTCTCCTAAGAAAACAATTGAAGGTACCATTGGCGGTTATATTGTTACGCTAGGTTTTGCCTATTTGGCGCATGTAATTATAGGAGCTACACAACTGCAAGTAACATTAGCTGATTGGTTGATTATTAGCGTTTTATGTTCTACTGGCGCTATCGTAGGCGACTTAGTTGAAAGCTTATTTAAACGAAGTTTACAAATAAAAGATAGTGGTTCGGCTATCCCTGGACATGGAGGATTTTTAGATCGATTTGACGCTATTTTATATAGTTTGCCAATAATTGCTGTTTATGTCATACTAAGGTTTTAGTATTTTCACTACATTTGCAACCTCCAATGAGAAAAAAAATAATAATACATAAAGAAGGATATAAAATTATTCTAGTAACTGGAATTACTTTATTTTTAATAAATATACTTGTTAATGCTTTATCAGACTATAAGGCGCTGAATATTACGGTACAAGTTCTGTCTGCGATAATCTTCTTATTTACCGCATCCTTTTTTCGTCACCCGAGCAGAATTACTCCCGACGATGAAACTAATATTATTGCACCAGCCGATGGTAAAGTGGTGGTATTAGAGGAAGTAATGGAAAATGAATATTTTAAAGACAAACGACTACAGGTTTCTATTTTTATGTCACCTACCAATGTGCATGTAAATAGATATCCAATCAGTGGTATCGTAAAATACACGAAGTACCATCCAGGTAAATATTTAGTGGCGTGGCATCCAAAATCTTCCACTGAAAACGAACGTAATACAGTGGTGGTAGGAAATGGGCAAGTAGATATTTTATTCAGACAGATTGCTGGAAAATTTGCAAAGAAAATTGTTTGTTATGCAAAAGTTAACGCTGAAGCAGATCAAGGGAATGAATTTGGATTTATTAAATTTGGCTCACGTGTAGATTTGTTTTTGCCAATCGGTACCCCTGTACAAGTTAAATTAAACCAAAAAGTACGTGGTGGTGAAACTATTTTAGGAAAATTATTGTAGATTTGCTTATACATTCATTTAATCACTAAAAAATATATAATGAAAAAATTAATTTTAGCTTTCTCTATTTTATTTGTAAGTGTAGGTGTTTATGCACAAACTTCTAGCTCTACTGCTGTAAATACTGCAACTAATAATCCTGTGATAGCTGTAGATAAAACAAATCCTGTAGCTCAACCAAAATTAGATAACTCTGGTAAAACATGTACTAAATCATGTAGTTCTACAAAACCTTGTTGTTCGTCAACAGGCACAACATCTACTACAGGTGCAACTGGAACATCTTGTACAAAAAGCACAGGTACAACAAGTGCTGCAACTACTACTACAACTGCTCCATCAACTGCAGTTTCTAGTTCTCAAGCAGATAAAAGAGAAAAAAAATAATTCAACAATATGCATGAAAAGCCCTTGTGTTTTGAAACTCAAGGGCTTTTTTATTCATAATAAATCCTTATAAACTACGTTATTAGCTCATAGTGTTTAGTCGAAAAACAATCATTTTAATCTGTAGTATCAGTCTTTACAGCCTTTCTCTTTTCTCACAAAGAATTGAAATAGGGATTATGGGAGGTGGTTCAAACTATACAGGTGATTTAAATACCAATACTAGTTATCAAAAAATTGGACCCAGTGCAGGTATTTTTATGCGTAATAATATTGGTACTCGTTTTTCATTTAAACATGCTTTTGCTTGGGGACGAGTTAGTGCAGATGATGCACTCAGTAAAAATGAATTTCAAAAACAACGCAACTTATCTTTTAGAAGTGATATTTTCGAAATCAGTGAAATGTTTGAATTTAACTTTTTAGACTTCTTATTAAAAAGTAAAAAATATTTCATTTCCCCTTATATTTCAACTGGTATCTGTGTTTTCTTTTTCAATCCTCAAGCCTATTATCAAGGTCGATGGTATAATTTACAGCCTTTGGGAACGGAAGGACAAAACGACCCAAATTATTCAGGTAATAAAAAATACAAGCTATATAATATTGCTATTCCTATTGGAGGCGGTATCAAAGTAGCCTGTAATCGCTATTGGTCTGTAGGTATTGATGTTCAAAACAGAGTGACTTTCACCGATTATTTAGATGATGTATCAACCAATTATGTGAGCCCCATTTCTTTGCCCGATGGCAATAGAGGCATTGCTTATAAATTGATGGATAGAAGTGGCGAAAAAGGAGAAGTGATTGGAAAGCCTGGTTACCAAAGAGGTTTATCAACTAAAAACGACCATTATATGTTTTTTAGTTTTACAATATCTTATACATTCAATTCACAATCCTGTCCTAAGCCTTATCCAGAGCATTAATCAGGCAACTAGGCTATATCTTTTCATCTTATTTGATTATTTTTCACGAAATTTGTCTTATGCAATTTTCTCACATAGTAGGGCAAGAACATCTAAAGCAAAAACTCATACAAAATGTACGAGACAATCGTTTGGCTCATGCTACCATGCTATTAGGTGCAGAAGGAACGGGTGGCTTAGCTATCGCTATGGCATTAGCTCAGTATCTCATGTGTGAAAATAAAGGAGAAACGGATAGCTGTGGTACTTGTAGCCAATGTGTAAAAAACGAGAAAATGATACATCCCGATTTACACTTTATGTATCCGAATATCAAACGCGAACCTAATGATAAAATACAGGCGAGTACTACTTGGATAAAAGAATGGCGTGATACTATTTTGAGCAATCCTTATATCAATGTTATTGATTGGATAAATTTCTTGGGTAAAGGAGATAATAAACAAGGAAATATAACCAAAGGCGATTGTCACGAAACGATTAAAAAACTAAGTTTAAAAACCTATGAATCGCCCTATAAGATTCAAATTATTTGGTTGGCAGAATATTTAGGACTAGAAGGAAATACCTTATTAAAATTAATTGAAGAACCCCCTAAAGATTGTATTTTTATTTTAGTAGTCGAAAATATTGAACAAGTAATCAATACTATTATCTCTAGAACACAGATTATTAAAATTCCGCCCATTGATGATCAGGAGATGAAAGCTCATTTGATTCAAAAATATGAGATTAGTGAGGATAATGCCAAAAAGATTATACGTATTGCCGATGGTAGTTTTAGTACGGCTTTAAAATTGTTAGATGGCGATGAAAATACCAATGACGAACTGACCATGATGTTTTTGAAGTGTAGTTTTAAAAAAGCATACAAACAACCCGATGCTGCAAAGCTTATGGATAGTATGATTGCTACATTTGCAACATTAGGCAGGGAAAAACAAAAAAATTTTTGTAAATATGCACTCTTTTATTTGAGAGAATGCCTTTTATTACAACAAGGAGGAAGGACTAAATTGGAAGGAGCTGAACTCGATTATGCAAAAAAAACCATTGCTTATATTCAGCCCGATCAATTTGAAAAAATTCACTTATTGATAAATAGGCTTCATTATCATATTGAAAGAAATGCAGCTCCAAAAAGTCAGATGATGTCGACTTTATTACAAACATCTCGAATACTTGCTGGAGAATATGTTTTAGTAGATTCATAAAAAATCTATAGAATAAAAAAATTGAACGATATAAAATAATTATATAAAAATGGGATGTGCATCTTGTGGAGTAGTAACAAACGGTAAACCGAGTGGTTGTGGCAGCGGAGGAGGCTGTAGTACCGGTGGTTGTAATAGAATGAATGTTTTTGATTGGTTTGCAGATATGCCAATCAGTTTTAGCGATAAAGTTTTTAATGTAGTGGAAGTGAGCTTTAAAAACGGCGCACGCAAAGGCTATTTTCGAAATGTCAATTATCTCGATTTGATGAAAGGCGATTTAGTTGTAGTAGAAGCAGCGCAAGGCCTTGATATTGGGGAGGTGTCTTTAAAAGGCGAATTAGTAAAACTGCAACTGAAAAAAAACAATCTTAAAGATCGTGCTGATACCATCAAAAATATAGTACGCAAAGCCAATCCTAAAGACAAACTAAAATTAGCAGAAGTTCGTGCCACTGAAAACGAAATGATGGTGACTGCTCGAGTTATTTCTCGTGAGCTAAAACTCAATATGAAACTTGGTGATGTGGAAGTACAGGGCGATGGGACTAAAGCCACCTTCTTTTATACGGCTGAAGATCGTGTTGATTTTAGAGAGCTTGTTAAACGATATGCCAAAGATTTTAAATTGAAAATTGAAATGCGCCAAATTGGTGCTCGTCAAGAAGCTGGACGAATTGGTGGTATTGGGTCATGCGGTAGAGAATTGTGTTGTAGTACATGGCTTACCGATTTTAAAACAGTTAATACCAATACGGCTCGTTACCAAAATATCTCTATCAATACGGATAAATTAAGTGGTCAGTGTGGTAGATTAAAATGTTGTTTGAATTATGAATTGGATACCTATTTAGATGCATTGAAAGATTATCCAAAAGAAATTACACGACTAGAAACACGAGATGCCGTGGCTAAATTAATTAAAACTGAAATCCTTACTAAAACCATGTGGTTTAAGTTTGAAGGAAGTGATCGTATTTATAAACTAAGTGCAGCTGATGCACTTGATATTTATAATGGAAATAAAAAAGGTATTAAGCCTGAATCATTAGG
>CANHVE010000119.1 GCA_947464015.1 Saprospirales bacterium
CTCTTCTTTAGGTTTTTTGGGTAATGGTTTTTGTTTGATTTTATCTTTTTCAAAATCTAATAATCGTAAATCGAATTCAACCTCTTCTGGTATTTCTAATGGAGTCATTTCAGTATGCATCCATACTTCTGTCTCTAATAAAAATTCTTCTTCTTTAGGTCCAATAAAACTAATAGCAATCCCTTCTTTATCCGCTCTACCTGTTCTTCCAATTCGATGAATATATTTTTCAACCACATCAGGAAACTCAACATTAATAACATGCGTAATTCCCGAAATATCAAGTCCACGCGCCATGATATCGGTGGTGATGATTCCTCGTATCTTTCCTTGCTCAAAGCTTCGCATAGTGCCTAATCTGTAATTTTGCGATTTGTTAGAGTGCAGTACACCAAACTCTTGAGGGAAATCATTTTCTAAGCGAGCATGAATCATATCTGCTGTCTTTTTATTATTAGCGAATATTAAAATTCTACTATATGCATCATCACTTACAAGTGTCTGTAATAAATTTAGTTTAGTCAAAAAGGAAGGTACTTGATACATGTATTGCTTGATTTTTTCAAGTGGGGTACCCGATGCAGCCAATGAAATTTCAACCGGATAGTTAAAATATTCATCTAAAACAGCATCCACTTCTTCCGTCATCGTTGCAGAAAATAAAATATTTTGTCGCTTGTTTTTTAACATCGATAGGATAGAGGTCAATTGAAAGCGAAAACCTAAATTTAATATTTCATCAAATTCGTCGATAATTAATTTTTGTAATGAATCAAAACGAACCGTTTTTTCCAAGGCTAAGTCCATCAATCTACCAGGTGTACCCACTAATATATCTACTCCTGCGAATACTTCATTACGATGTGTTTTAATATTTACTCCACCATATACACCAAGTACTCGAACGCTCATATACTTACAAAGTTTTTTTACTTCATCAGTTACTTGAACTACTAATTCACGAGTGGGCACTAATATGACTACTCTAGGCGTATCTGTTGCACTAAATTTCCATTGTTTTAAAATAGGTAATAAATAAGCAAAGGTTTTACCAGTACCTGTTTGCGCAATACCCATTACATCTCTTCCCGAGAGAATAGTAGAGAATGATTTTGCTTGAATAGGTGTTGGTTTTACAAATCCTAAATCATCTAAGGCTTGTTGCAATACTTTGGGTAAATCTAAAGACTCGAACGATTCCATGCTAATTATTTTTACAAAGGTACATCAAAGCAATGAGCTTTTTTTTATAGCCATTTAAATAGCTTGATTGTTTATATCGTTTCGCAAGCTATTACTCAATTATAAGTACATTTACACTATGAAAAAAATAACATTATTTTATTTACTTGCCAGCTCAATCATGAGCATCGCACAGCTACCCAAAACCTTTATAGCCAAAGATCAACCTAGCGCTCCCGATTATAGTCAATCATCAAGTTGGATGTCATTACCATTTCGATTGGATGGAGCAGATATACTACCCAAATATGAACAATGGATTAGTGATTCATTAAAAGAAGTCGATGTTTTCTATATCTATCCAACTATATATACAAAAGGGAACAGTTGGTGTGCAGATATTCATGATGAAAAATTAAATGCAAAAATTGATCGACTCCCTGTAAAATTTCAAGCCTCACTTTTCAATCAAATAGCTCGTATCTATGCACCTAAATACCGACAAGGGATTCTCGATTGCTTTAGAGATACCACAGGAGTAGGCATTGAAGCATTAGATTTTGCTTATCAAGATGTTAAAAAAGCGTTTGAATATTATATGCAACATTATAATAATGGACGTCCAATCATAATTGTATCGCATAGTCAAGGAACACGTCAAGCGCGATTATTATTAAAAGACTATTTTGATACCCCTGAAATGAAAGAAAAGTTAGTATGTGCCTATATTGTTGGATATGGTATTTATCCAACTACTTATAGTCTATTGAAACCTTGTGAAGATCCGCATGAAACCAACTGTTATGTAACATGGTCGTCATTTCAAAAGAAATACAATGCCGATCATGATACCTTATTATGGGCTCAATTATGTGTCAATCCTATTTCTTGGAAAACCGATACTACTGTTGCATCTGCCAAAACATCCATTTTATTAAATATTAATAAACAACATCCTTTTTATACATCCGTGCAAAAACATGAAAATTATTTATGGGTAAAAACCAGAATGCCATTTATGCCTTTTTTTAAAGTAATGCATTTACTTGATTTTAATTTGTATTGGCAAAGTATTCGTACCAATGCAAAGGAACGAGTGGAAGCCTATATGAGTAAGTGGTCTAAATAAAAAAAGCTCATCTTAATAAGATGAGCTTTTTTATTGAAAAATATAAATTAGGATTAATCACTTTCTTTTTCATTAATCGTCAAATCAAATGAATCACCATTCAGTGTAGTACCTTTAGTTTCTACTAAAGCATCTTTAAATAATATTTGCATTTGAGCTTTTTGCATATCTCCATTCGATTTTACATCTATATCAGCCCATTTCAGTGTAAATACATCAGAATCTCCTGGATTTAATACTATAGATTTTTTATTTGAACTCATATTAGCAAATTCATTACCGCTAGGCATTTTTAATACTACTTTTGATGGGGTAAATATAGCAATATCTTTACCTGTATAAGTAACTTCCATTTTTACTAATGATAAATCTGTTTTTAAATCATTTTCTTTTTGAACCACTTTAAAAGGTCCTGTTGTAAAGTCATTTGTAGCAACCGGTAATTTAAAAATGGGAGCTTCATATACTTTTCCATTTGAAGGTACAGAGGTTAAACCATCTAAATTTACTTTTAAAGAAGTCATTCTAAATTCTGAACCTTTGAGATCTATCACACGTACTCCAAAATCACCAGGTGCAATAACTAAGGGTTTTTCAGATGGATTATAAACAACGCCTTTCATATCTACAATACTCATTTTATTTACATTAAGAATAACATAATTGGCACTTTTGTTATGTATACGAAGCTTAAATTTGAAGTAAGCATCTGTAGATAGTGCGTCAACTATATAGACAGTTAAATCTCCTACATTTTTAGTAACTTCATTATAGATTATTTTATCATATTTTTTTTCTTTGGCTACTTTTTGTCCAAATGATACAGAGCTACTAATTACTAATAGAATTAGAGAATAAATAATTTTTTTCATGTTTATTAATTTTGATTACAAATTTATTAAATATTGAGGAAATCGATATCTAAAATACTTTGTTAACACAATTTATAAGAATCTTAGAAAATAATACGACTCATTTGCATTTTGTTCAGTTTATATTTCAATAAATATCTTAATTTTACCATGTGTATAGAGGATAAGCAAAAGATTGATAGAATAGATTATTCTTTTAATCATTCAACTCATTACTAAACATAGCACAAGATTAGAGCATAGAGAACAAATGAAAAACGCAGTAATTATAATTTTAGCAACCATAATGGGCTTCATAGGAGGGGGGCTCACTACTTATTTTATTCTGAAAGATCAAGACCAAACCGGAACAAATCATTCTATTAATGTTGTTGCAACGCCACAAAACAAGCCTAGTTCATTTAATGAAAATGCTACAGACCCCGCTAAAAGTCCATTAAATAATGAAACTATAAGCAGTATTAAATTCAAGGAAAATACCTATGATTTTGGAGAAATTGAAGAAGGTACCATTGTTCATACAGCATTCGAATTTGTAAATGATAGCAAACGAAATTTAGTAATTAATAATTGTTTAGGTTCTTGCGGATGTACGATCCCTAAATGGCCTAAAGAAACCATTAAACCAGGGGAAAAAGGAATTATTGAGGTGCAATTTAATACTGCAGGAAAGAAAGGTAAACAGCTAAAAACTGTAACGGTATATGCTAATACAGAGCCCGCAACTACCATATTATATATTAAATCTAATGTGTATACAAAATAAGATATGGGAAGAATAATGGCTATTGATTTTGGGTTGAAACGTTGCGGAATTGCAGTTACGGATACATTGCAAATTATAGCCACTCCACTTGAAACTATTGAGAGTAAACAATTAGATGTTTTTTTGAAAAAATATTGTGGTCAGGAACTGGTAGATACCTTTGTTATAGGTCATCCGCGACAATTAGATGGCAGTGATAATTATTTAGAAAATAATATTCAAGAATTAAAAAAATACTTGAACACTACGTATCCGAATAGTTCAACAGTATTAATCGATGAACGTTATACTTCAAAAATGGCGGTGCAATCGATGATTACCAGTGGTGTAAAAAAGAAAGAGAGACAAAAAAAAGAAAATATAGATTTAATTAGTGCTGTATTAATTTTACAGACCTATATGCAAACATTAAATAAATAGATTTTAGATATGATTTTACCAATAGTAGCTTATGGCGATAAAGTACTAAAGATAGTTTGTGAAGATATAGATGCAAATTATCCTCAATTGAAAGAACTGATAAAAAATATGTGGGATACCATGTATAATGCAAATGGTGTGGGCCTTGCAGCACCACAAGTGGGATTAGATATTCGATTATTTGTGGTAGATAGTAGAGCCATGTTTGATGAAGGGGAAGAAAGTAAAGGCATCAAAAAAGTATTTATAAATGCCACAATGCTAGAAGAAACCGGTGAAGATTGGGCTTTTGAAGAAGGTTGTTTAAGTATTCCAAGTGTTCGTGAAGATGTGGTTCGTAAATCAAAAATTAAAATTGAATTTTACGACGAACAATTTAATCTTCATGTGGAAGAGTATGATGGATTAAATGCGCGAGTAATTCAACACGAATATGATCATATTGAAGGAATATTATTTACCGATCATATTAAACCTTTAAAGAAAAAATTATTACATAAAATTTTAAGTGATATTTCTAGAGGTTTTACCAATGCTAAATACAAAATGCGTTTCCCTAATAAAAAGTAACAATTATGACTTTTGAAGCAATTATTAAGGATATCCAAAATAAAAAATTTGCCCCCATCTATTTCTTATGTGGTGAAGAGAGTTATTATATCGATCAAGTAGTAGAAGCAATTGAAGCTCATGCGTTAACTGAAGGTGAAAAATCATTTAATCAAACGATTTTATACGGCGCAGATACAGATGTTAGACGTTTAATGGATGAATGTATGCGCTTGCCATTAATGGCTCCTAGACAAGTGGTTATTGTAAAAGAGGCACAGCAATTAAAAAAAATGGATGATTTAGAGAAGTATATTCTAAAACCATCACCTACAACTTTATTAGTATTAGCTTCTAAAGCCAAATTCCCCGATAAAAGAAAAAGTTTTTCAAAATCGATTATTAAAAATGGTGTTGTACTAGAAACCAAACGGATGTATGATAATCAAGCTCCAGCTTGGATTGAAAGTCATATTAATTCTTTGGGGTATAAAGTTTCTAAAGAGGCAGTTCAATTATTAGCCGATTATCTAGGTACTGAAATAAGTATTATCACGAATGAAGTTAGTAAGCTCGTTATTAATAAAAATAAAGGAGAGGCTATTAGTCTAGAGGATATTGAAAAGAATGTAGGAATTAGTAAAGATT
The DNA here is from genome assembly GCA_947464015.1 of Saprospirales bacterium. Taxonomy (GTDB): domain Bacteria; phylum Bacteroidota; class Bacteroidia; order Chitinophagales; family CAMDFR01; genus CAMDFR01. Next base: position 5,567 of record CANHVE010000119.1, read on the forward strand.
TTAATTCGTTCGAATTAAATAAAGCCATTAGTATAAAAGATATTCAAACTACTTTTCGAATCGCAAATTATTTTGAAGCCAATCAAAAAAATAATCCCTTAGTTGTAACTTTAAGTAATTTACAATCTTTTTTTACAACCATTTTTCAAATGCATCATATGCCTCAAATAAGTGATGCAGCCCTTATGAGTGAATTTCGATTATGGCCTGCTATTTTGCCTCAATATAAAGCGGCTCTGCGTCATTATCCATTGCGTAAAACAGAAGATATCCTACTAGAAATAGCTACCTATGATTTAAGATCAAAAGGTATAGGAAATGTAAATATAGAGCACGGTCAACTACTTAAAGAATTGATGGCTAAAATTTTATACGCATAAATTGGTTCGTTTTTTTGAATATTCATTAGTAGCAGCATTTGTTTAGTAATTAAATAAATAGTAATTTTAAATCTGTGAAAAAAATCGGCATATTTATATTTTTCTGTATGTTAAGTTCTTTTGCTATGGCTCAAAATCTGAGTGCAATAAAAGAAGTAAGTTGTACTGGCGAAAAAAAAGCAGCTCAAGAAGTATTGAATGCTAATAAAGTACTATTTGTAGTGAGTATTACCTCTAATTGTATCAATTGTGGCGAGTTCTTAACTACTTTGAGTTCGTTTTCTAATATGCAATCTTCTAAAGTTACCGTATGGGCGGCCATGAATAAATTAGTAGGTACAACTAATTGTGATGAAATTGAAAGCTTTAAAGATCGTTATGAATTAAATAATGTATTTTGTTTTATCGATACAAATGATGTTTGGACAGATGGGCGATTTACATTCTATACGGTAATAGATCCTCAAGGAGGCTTAGTAGCTTACCAAGGTACAAGTTATCAATTAGCAATTACAAAAGCTTTAGAAATAGCTAATAAATTACCTTTAAATACTGCTATCGACCCTAAAAATCCAAATAATTCAAATCAACCAACGTATAATAAAATCAATATTAGTAGTGTATTCCCTAATCCAATTAAAGACGAATTAAAATATTCTATCTCTGCTACAGATACCACAGAAACAACTATTAAAGTATTGGATTTATTAGGAAATGAAAAAGTAAATATTACAAAACCATTATTACCTGAAATGAATACCTATACTATCGATTTAAAAGAGTATAAATTAGAAAGAGGTATTTATTTCGTTAAAATAGAAGCAGATAAAAACGTAAAGACGTTTAGAATCATTAAGAATTAAATAAATTAATATTTAATCATCATCGTTATCAATAGATGCATTTGTTTCATTACGCTCCGATAGATAGAATGCTTTAATACGAGTAACATCTTTCAGAAAATCAATACGCATTATTTCAACTCGATGAATAGGTAAACCCGTTCTATCTTTTAAGTCTGTAATCATCTCTTCTCTTTTATCTGGCTTAATTAAATCAATACGCTCATAATAAATTTCTTTATAGTTTTCGTGTGCTAAATTTTGTGAACGTTCTAATAAGAAAATAACTAATAATAATAAGATATTAGATACTAAAATGACATCCCAAGAGTTTTGAAAATCTACTAATGAATTTAATAAACCAATAGTCACACAAACAAAGAAATAGCCCATTTCTCTAATAGGTACAGATACAGTTCTGTAACGAAGAATGGAGAAAATGGCAAACATCCCAAAGGCAAATCCCATTTTCAATTTCGTAGTACTAAGTAAGAAACAGATTAAGAAATTTACTGAGTTAAATAAGAAAAACGTGAATAAGAAATCTTTGTTTTTATGACGAGGATAATAGATTAATCTCACTACGATAAAAACTACAATAAAATTGATGGCATATCGTACTAAAAATTCTACGATAGATGGTAACCCAAAAAATTGGGATACGTTTGCTGCTTCACTCACTATGTCTTCCATATTTTTCTTCTAGTTTTTTTAGTTTAATAAAATTGGGTTTGAAATTATTACTTTTTACATTTTCCATAAGTGCAATAGCTGTCGCATATTTACTAAATCCTATTTCTTCTAAATGCCTTTTCTTTAATGCATTTAATATGGCACTGCTTGAGCTTGATTTATCTTGTTTGATTTCGATAATCACTAAATGAGGAAAAGCTTGCGATTGCTCATGACGCTTAAAAGAGATATCTAGATCTAAAGTCAATCGCTCTTTCATATTGTTATTTGCTAATGTAATGCGTTTAAAATAAATCCATACTTGTGGTTTTAAGGCATTAATATCAACTTGATTATGTTCTATAATACTCTTGTCTCTATCATCTAATTCTAAAATGATTTCTTCTTTTTTGACGCGTTTTTTGTCTGTTCGATTCGCTTTGTCTTTATATTTTACTTCAAAATAACATAAGCCCGAATCGACATATTTTCTATAACGTGTTTTAAACCGATCAGCTTTTCCGTTGTGATGATAATTATACAAGGTAAAATCATCGGTATCAAAATATAGTGATTCATACGTATGAATCAGTTTATCTTCAATTTTTAATACTTTGTAATCGGGTTTAATTTCTTCTAATAGATCTACAAACTGTGATATATGAATGATGTATTTGGAATCGATTCGGTTTAATAGTTTTACTTCATCTAATTCTTTTAAATCGATTTTAACAAACTCATTTAATTTGTTTTGGATATCAGTAACTACAGTCGTATAATTCAAAGGGTACTTATTTATCTATGTTAAAATCTTCTAGTGTTATCACTTGTTTGCGCTCCGTAATTTCCACTTTTTTAATAATCGCTCTAGTGCCTAAATCACAGGTATCACATTTGGTATAAACAAAAATACTATAGGTTCCTTTTTGTAAAAACTCAAATGTGTATTCCCCATTATAAGAAGTGTTTACATCATTATCAATAGTTGTATGATCTCCATACGAAATATATACTTTTTCGTCAGGTACATATCCTTCACCAACTAAAAAACCACTACTATCATAATCTTTTGCATATACTTTCCCATTTATTGTAGCTAATCCACCTTCTCCAGCAATTTTTTTACATGTGATAAAACTACCAGAAACAAAGATTA
>CANHVE010000120.1 GCA_947464015.1 Saprospirales bacterium
ATCCACATTTTTAAAGCTGAAAAAATATCTATATCATCTAGTTTCGTGAAATGATTAATAGCATCTGTATCAAGCTTGAAATCGGCAATATTAATTCTTCTTTCTAAAAAGTATTTTAAATCTTTTGTTGCTGGCAATTCTACTCCTTGTAACATTAAATCTTTTGCTCTTGAAATAGCACGAATCATCATTTGCTCCACACATAAAACTGTTTTATGTAAATATACTTGCCAATACATTAATCGACGTGCAATTAAAAATTTCTCGACAGAATAAATTCCTTTAGCCTCAATCACTAACTCATCATCTACAACATCCATCATTTTTATAATTCTATCATGACCGATAACACCCTCACTCACACCAGTAAAAAAACTATCTCTCGTTAAATAATCCATTCGATCCACATCTAATTGTGATGACACAAGTTGGTGTAGAAACTTCTTGGTATATTTCCCTTTAAATATTTCAATCGCTAAAGAAAGTTGAAGTCCAAATGCTTTATTCAATTGTTGCATTAATACCATAGAAATCTCTTCATGCGAAACCTTATCCAATAGGCTATATTCAAGTGTATGACTATAAGGACCATGACCAATGTCGTGTAGTAAAATGGCTATTAAGGCACCTATTTCCTCGTCTTCTGTAATTTCTATATTTTTTTCTCTTAAAACATTAATAGCATCTTGCATCAAGTGCAATGCCCCTAAAGCGTGATGAAACCTAGTATGTAGAGCACCTGGATATACATAATCCGTCAATCCTAACTGCTTAATTCTCCTTAATCTTTGAAAAATGGGATGCTCAATAATATCAAAAATTATCTTATATTTAATGGCAATAAATCCATGTACTGGATCATTGAAGATTTTGTGTTTATTTGACATTTTTTATAATACTTATAAAATGTTAAATTGTACTTTTGTGTTATAATAGATGATGCAAATATCTGTTATACATTTTACAATTGCTGTATTAATTAAATAAAATATATAAATGGGACAAATTAACATACTATGGGCTGATGATGAAATTGAGCTTTTAAAACCACAAATCATTTTCTTAGAATCTAAAGGATATACCGTTACACCTGTAAATAATGGACAAGATGCAATAGATGCTTGTAAAAAAACGACTTATGATGTTGTTTTTTTAGATGAAAGCATGCCTGGTCTAAGCGGTTTAGAAACTTTATACAAAATCAAAGAAACTCAGGCCAATATTCCAATTGTGATGATTACTAAAAATGAGGAAGAAAACTTAATGGAAGATGCAATTGGTTCTAAAATTAGCGATTACCTTATAAAACCCGTTAAACCTCAACAAATATTACTTTCTCTTAAAAAATTAATTGATAATGATCGCTTAGTAAGCGAAAAAACAACCAGCAATTACCAGCAGGAATTTCAAAAATTATTTATGTCCATGCAAGATGACAATAATTTTGAAGCCTGGTCTGAACTGTATAAAAAATTAGTGTATTGGGAATTAGAACTTCAACAAAGTGGCAATACCATGAGTGATGTATTTGCCATGCAAAAAAGTGAAGCAAATACAAATTTTTGCAAATACATTTCCAAGAATTATTTAAAATGGATCGAACAGCCTGATGCAGCTGAAACACCTGTATTAACTTGTAATGTATTAGCTAAAAAAGTTTTTCATTTACTTAAACAAGATAAACCTACCGTATTAGTGGTTATCGATAATTTACGTTTAGATCAGTGGAAAACCATTCAACCTTTAGTACAAAAGTTATTTAAACAAGTAGAAGATGATACTATCTATAGCATCCTTCCAACCGCCACTCAATATAGTAGAAATGCTATTTTTGCAGGGATGATGCCCGGTGATATTGAAAAAAACTTACCTCACTATTGGCGAAATGATGATGATGAAGGGGGTAAAAATATGTTTGAAGAACAATTACTAGATAATCACTTAAAACGTGTTTTTAAAGAAGATATTAAAATGCATTATCATAAAGTAACTAATTTTAAACTAGGGGAAGATTTAGTAGAGAATATTGGCAATTGGATGAACAATAAGCTTAATGTTATCGTATATAATTTTGTAGATATGTTATCTCATGCTCGAACTGAAATGGAAGTATTGAAAGAATTAGCAAATGATGAAAAAGCATATCGTTCCTTAACTTTATCTTGGTTTGAACACTCTGCATTATATGAAGCGTTGAAAAAAATTGCAGTCATGGATATCAATCTAGTCATAACAACAGATCATGGAACCATTCGAGTTAGCTCACCAAGTAAATGTGTGGGTGATAGACAAACATCAACTAATATCAGATATAAAACTGGTCGAAATTTAGCATTTGAAGAAAGAGATGTATTTGTTATTAAAGATCCTGTAAAAGCAAAACTTCCAAAATCTAATATTACTTCTACTTATATTTTTGCTAAGGAAAATAATTATTTAGTATACCAAAATAATTATAATCAATTTGCAAACTATTATAAAGATACCTTCCAACATGGTGGTGTATCTCTCGAAGAAATTATTATTCCATTTGCTACCTTCGTAAAAAAGTAGGAAATCCCTATGCGTACCATTGATTATTCACTAGAGGAATTGAGTAAAATTACTGCTGAATTTGCAAGCACATATAAAGACTATTCTATTTTTTGTTTAGAAGGTGAAATGGGGGCAGGTAAAACTACCTTTATACATACATTATGTAAAGAATGGACAGTTATAGATAATGTAAGTTCTCCTACCTATAGCATTATCAATAAATATTTATGTGCCAATGGATCATACGTTTACCATCTCGATTTATTTAGACTAAAAAACACTCAAGAACTTATAGATATTGGGTTTGAAGATCTTCTTGAAGATAAAGCAAAAATAGTAATTGAATGGCCCTCTCTTTCCTATCCACTATTAATAGGCGAAAGAATTGTAAAACTACAATTTGAAAAAAAAACTGAAAATAATAGAAAAATTATTATATTTACGTGAGTTCAAATTTAATGGGCTCTATTGCTATGAGTGATTCTTCAAAATATGCAGGAATAACCACCAAACTAGGACTTTCACCCATGGAAGCGCCACAATTAGTTGGCCATAAACAAGGGGGATTGTTTATAGGTATGCCAAAAGAGAAAACCTTCCAAGAACATCGAGTTAGTTTAACCCCTTATGATGTTAAAATCATTTGTGATAATGGTCATCGAGTTTTAATCGAAAGTGGAACGGGTAGAGAAAGTTATTATAAAGATCATGATTATAGTGAAGCAGGAGCTGAAATTACGGATAATGTTCGCGAAGTATTTCAAGCTGATATTCTATTAAAAGTTGCCCCTCCTACTATAGATGAAATTGAATTATTAAAAAATGATCAAACCTTATTTTCTCCAATTCATTTACCTACTTTAACGAAGGAATATATCATCAAATTGATGAATAAGAAAATTACAGCAGTGGCTTATGAATATTTAAAAGATGTAGCTGGTTCTTATCCATTTGTTAGAAGCATGAGTGAAATTGCGGGAAGTAGCGTGATTTTAATTGCTGCAGAATACCTGAGTAATAGCAAACAAGGAAAAGGACTATTATTAGGCGGAATAGCTGGTGTACCACCCAGTAAGGTAGTTATTTTAGGAGCAGGCGTGGTTGGTATGTATGCTGCACAAGCTGCCATCGGACTAGGGGCAAGTGTAACCGTATTTGATAATAATATTTATAAATTGATGCGTTTACAAAGTCATCTAGGTTTTAGAGTTTTTACTTCGGTTATTTCACCAGCTATACTAGATAAAGAAATGAAAAATGCGGATGTGGTTATCGGTGCTATACATAGTGGAAGTGGACAAACTCCTTTAATAGTAAGCGAAGAAATGGTTAGTCATATGAAACCTGGCTCCGTTATTATTGATGTAAGTATAGATCAAGGAGGTTGTTTCGAAACTAGTGAAATTACTACCCATGATAAACCAATCTTTGTAAAACATGACGTCATTCATTATTGCGTACCCAATATTGCTTCTAGAGTTTCAAGAACCGCTTCACAAGCTATTAGCAATATTTTATCTCCTTTAATTTTAAGAACACAAGAGTTAGGAGGTATTAAAAACTTATTACATGAAGATGTTGGTTTTAGACATGGTGCTTATATCTATAAAGGCAACTTAGTAAATGCGCACTTATCAGAAAAATTTAAAATAAAAATGAGTAATCTAGAATTATTATTTTCTAGTAATTTGTAGAGACTATAAAATAGAACATGACCTATGAAAATAAGAAAAGTATCTGTTGTTATTATTGCATTTAATGAAGAACGAAATATTGCTCGATGTATACGCTCAGTGAGAAAAATAGCTGATGATGTTGTAGTAGTAGATTCACATTCTACGGATAGAACGCGTGAAATAGCTTTAGCTGAAGGCGCTCGTGTAGTTGAACATACCTTTGAAGGGCATGTACAACAAAAAAATTGGGCAATTACACAAGCCAAATATCCTTTTATTTTGTCTTTAGATGCCGATGAATATTTATCTGAAACACTTATTAAAAGTATTGATGTGATTAAAGGTTCAGGATTAAGTGATGGATATACCGTTAACAGATTAAATTTTTATTGTGGCAAACCCATTAAAACATGTGGTTGGTATCCAGATAAAAAATTACGATTATGGAATAGTGAAAAAGGTAGATGGAAAGGGACTAATCCACATGATCGTTTTTCCATGCAAGATGATTCACGTATTAAACTATTAAAAGGTGATTTATTACACGATACCTACCCTACAAAAGAAGATTTTTTAAAACAAGTAGATAACTTCGCAACAATTAGTGCTAACCATCATAAACATGAAAATTTATTTTTCTTAATCTATAAAATGATTTTCAGTCCGCCATTTAAATTTTTCAAAAACTATATCTATAACTTAGGCTATAATGAAGGTTTCACCGGTATCTATATTTGTTTCAACCAAGCAAGAGAGGTGTTTTTAAAATACAGTAGAGCGATACGATTTAAATACGCATCTTAATTACTGCGCATAGCATCAACAGGATTTAATCTGCTGGCGATAAATGCAGGAATGATTCCAAATATGACTCCTAATAACACCGAGATACTTAAACCAATAATTACATTAATGGCAGAAACTTGAAAAGTAAAATTCATTTCTGTATTCGATTTAGTCAAATAATTCAATCCAGCAAAAATACTAAACACCAATACTAAGCCAATGATACCCCCAAATAAACAAAGTAAAATGGCTTCAATTAAAAATTCAATTAATACATAAGCATTCTTAGCCCCTAAAGCCTTTTTAATCCCTATTAAATTGGTTCGTTCTTTTACACTCACAAACATAATATTAGCTATTCCAAAGCCTCCAACTAATATAGAAAATCCTCCAATAAATAATCCTACTAAGTATAATAATGAAAATACTGGATCAAATAAAGAGGTGAGCATAGATATCTGATTTAATGCAAAATTATCTTCATAACTAGGTCTTATTTTTCGATGTGCTCTTAATATACCTGCCAGTTCACTTTTAATTTCATCTATTTCAATTCCTTCTTTAGGTTTAATGAGTAAACGTTGACTAATTTCATAATTTTTCTCATCCACATATCTACTCATATAACCTGCCGTAAGATAAAGTGAATTATCATTCGAAATATTTAAAATATCTTTTCCTTCTTTTTTTAATACCCCTGTTACTTTTAATTTATCTCCATTATACTTAATATATTTTCCAATACATGACGTATCATTAGGAAATAATATTTGCGACACGGCATAGCCAATAATACATACATTTTGTTTCGTATAAAATTCAGAAGGGGTAAAATATCTTCCTTCTTTAATATTCAATTCTTTTACTAAATTATAATCATCGCTTATCCCTGATACAGTTACTCCATTTACTTGGTATTTATCTACACTCACTTTTTTTCCTTGCATCAATATTTCATATGCACAATACTGAGCTAATTTTGAATGGTCTTGAATAAGCTTCAATTCTGTTGGGGACACTTGTGGCCTGCTCAAATACTTCCACCAGGGATATTCAGCATTAAACTCCCAAGGCCATTTTTCAATAAAAACAAGATTATTACCTAATGATTGTATCGTTCCTTTTATGTTTTTTTCTAATGAATCGACAGCCGTTAATACAGATACAATACATAATATACCGATAGAAATACCTGTAAGAGATAGTATAGCTCTCAATTTATTATTATAAAGCTCTTGAGAAGCTAATATAAAACTTTGAACAATGAGGCGTAAAATAATCATCATTTCTATCTAACTGTTTTATTCACGTTTAATAATTCTTTATCCGTGAAACGGTTTATACACTTTTCTTTTTATTATAATTATATATCGCTTGTAATAATGTTTGACCAACTGCTTTTAAAGTAGGCTTACTTATTGACTTCATATTATCTTGATGTGTATGCCAATATGCACCAAATCCACTAGTTGTGTTATGTGTACGATCAATAATATCAATCATCGGGATATTAGCAATTTCATTTACATATTTATGATCATCAATTAATCCTCCCGTGGATTCATACGTAAAATAACTTCCATACCCTAGATTGTTTGCCACCGACCAAATATAATTCACAAAAGCTGCTGCATAAGTCATAGATACACCTTCTTTAGTGAATGTCGCTCCTGGTGCTCCAACCATATCTAATAATATCCCAAAATCGGCAGTATAATTTGGTATGTGTTTATTTTTAGCCCAATAAATAGCTCCCAAACAATAAGTATCTTCCATTTGTGATTCAACATCTGCTGGTGCACCATAATCTTCTGCATCAAATAAAATCAAATCTATTCCAATATCTACTTTATTTTTTTGCAACTGATTAGCTAATTCAAGCATCACTCCTACTCCACTTGCCCCATCATTAGCACCATCTATTGGTTCGTTTTTTCTAACTGTATCTTGATCAGCAAATGGACGAGTATCCCAATGTGAAGAAATGATAATTCGTTGTGTCGCTTTTGGATTGAATGCAGCAATAATATTACGTGCATGCAATATCTTGCCATCAAATCCTTTCAAATCAGTGCTTTGAACATAAACCGTATCTGCTTTCTGCTTTAAAAAAGCTATCATCCAATCGCCACATTGTATATGTGCTTTGGTATTATTCACTCTCGGACCAAAGTCAACTTGTTTTTGAATATAAGCATACGCACTATCTTCATTGAATATAGGTGCTTCTGCCGTAATTGGCTCTATCAGTGGTGGAGTATCATTCGTATCAGTTTTGGGTTTGGTTTTACATGAATTACACGACACTACTATTTGAAGTAAGAGGATACTAAGTAAAAGAGAAACGTTTTTCATTGATAAATATTTACGACTATAAAATTAGAATAATTCCATCTGATTCGTTCCTAAAAGATTAAAAGTTTTTCGATGATGAATACAAGCCCCAAATTCTTTGATGGCCTTACGGTGCGATACTGTTGGATATCCTTTATTTTTAGACCATTTATAGTGGGGAAAATCTTTGTCTAACTGTTCCATATACTCATCTCTATAGGTTTTAGCGAGTATGGATGCAGCCGCAATACTCATATATTTTCCATCCCCTTTAATTATACATTCATGCTGCACCTCTTTGTATTTATTAAATCGATTTCCATCTACTAAAATAAAGTTAAATGGATGCTTTAATTTATCTAAAGATTCATGCATAGCTAAAATACTAGCATGTAAAATATTTATTTCATCTATTTTTTCTTGGTATATAAAACTAACTGCAAATTCAAGTGCTTCTTTTTCTATAATACTCTTTAACGCAATGCGATCTTTTTCTGTTAATTGTTTACTATCATTTAATAACTCATTTGAAAAATCTGATGGTAATATAACTGCAGCTGCAACTACTGGTCCAGCTAAACAACCTCTACCAGCTTCATCGCAACCTACTTCTATAAAATCTTTATTCTTATATGCTAATAACATCTCTTTGTAAAATTAATGTATTACAAGTTAAGGGGTATATGAATGAATGTAATTTATTTTTTTCTAGTAGTTAAATAAAATTAATAAAGATTAACAAAGTCTAATTTCAAAAAAAATACTATCTTAGATTTACATAAAAAAATAAAAAATTGATATTATTAGTAAAAAACTTATCTAAAAAATATGGAAATATTGTAGCCGTAAACGATATTTCATTTGAGGTAGAAAAAGGCAATGTTTTTGGTATATTAGGACCAAATGGCAGCGGCAAAACTACAACTTTAGGAATATTACTTGATGTAATAGAGCGTAATGGTGGTAGTTTTTCTTGGTTTGATCAAGCGGCAGACGAAAATCATCGAAATAGAATAGGTTCCATATTAGAAACGCCTAATTTCTATCCCCATTTAGATGCTGAAAGTAATTTGAAAGTGAATGCACTTATCAAAAATGTATCATTCGATAGAATAGATGAAGTATTAAGTAGAGTAAATCTACTGGAACGAAAAAAATCAAAATTCAGAACTTTCTCATTAGGGATGAAACAACGTTTAGCCATAGCAAATGCCTTACTTAGTGATCCTGAAGTATTGGTTTTAGACGAAC
>CANHVE010000121.1 GCA_947464015.1 Saprospirales bacterium
ATGTGATATTATTTTGAATATTCTGCAATCTTTTTTTCTAATTCTAGCTCATCCCCTTCTACATAAGAATTATGTTCGTATACAATATTACCTGTTTTATCAACTACTGCAGTATAAGGCACACTTTGAATTCCCATCGCTCTTTTCAAATCTGAATTAATATCTAATAATACTTTATAATCCCAACCCTCTCCATTTACATAGGTTTTTACTTTTGCTGTTGCTCTTGAATCATCAATTGAAACGGCAATCACTTCTACATTATATTTTTTTTGCCAATCTTCATATACTTTATTAATTTCTGTCAATTCTTTTTTACAAGGGATACACCAAGTTGCCCAAAAAGAAAATACTACTACTTTACCTGATTTTGCTAGTTCGGCTACATTTACTTTTTTGCCATTGATATCTGATAATGTGATATTAGGCATTGATTTTTCGGTAAACATTTTCTTTAATACTTCACCCGTTTTAGCTTTTTGACCTTTTGCAAATGAATTACTTGAGAATGTAAGTAAAGAAATAAGAGAAAATAGAATAATTAGATTTTTCATATATATAATTTTTAGATTGTTGCTTGTTTCAATATTTATGCCAAGATTCGATTGTAAATATAATCTTTATTTATGTAAAAAAATACTGGGCAAATATTCCTTATTTTCGATGAGTGAAGAGGATATGAGCGCTTGAATTACTTGTTGAATGGTATGATCATCAATATTACCATCACGTGACCAATTGGTTTCATTCATCCATTTTTGAGCATCTTTTTCATTCAAATAATGACGTTTACATATAAGGTCTATACTGGAAGCTGTTTTTTTGAAGGATTGAGCTAATGTTAATACGGTTTCCACTATTGCTTTTAATTGATCTGGATATTGTTCAATCACTTCATTACGAGCTACAATTACAAAAGCTGGCCAAGGAGTAGGCGACTTCCCTATATATTTCAATATTTTTTGATCTACAAAGGGTTTGGTTGTGTAACGTTCCCAATAGAACACATCGGTTTCTAATTTAGATAAAGATTGCAAAGCTCCTTCTAAATTTCGTATCACCACAAACTGAGAAGCATCGATGGTTGTATGATTTTTGGCTGCATCAATAAGGGGCATCAAATGCGAACCTGATCCTTCTCTACTGATAGCAAATTTTTTAGTGAATATATCTTCTACATTTTGTAAAGGATTATTAATTCCCGTATAAATCCCCCATTGAAGCGGAGTAGAGATATATTGAGCAATAATTTTAGATGGGTTTCCTTTGATAATATCATATACGATTCCTTCTGTTAGCATCACCGCAATATCAATCGCATGCTCGCGTAAGGCTGTATTCATAGTGCCTGTACCACCTTTAAACTCGACCCATTCTAATTTTACACCTATTTTTTCAAAGTTTTTTTGTTTTAAGCCTTGATGCCAAGGAAGATTAAAATGCTCAGGTACCCCTCCTATTTTTAAATGTATCATTTTAGAATTTAGCACTAAGTATTTTTGTAGTACAATCGCCAAAACCTATGCGAACACCATCTTTACTAGCATGACCACGAATAATACAAGTATCATTATCATTTAAAAATCTTCTTTCAGTTCCATCAGGCATGATAACTGGTTTCGTTCCTTTCCAAGCTATTTCGAGCATAGAACCATACTCGTGTGCATCTGGTCCGCTTATAGTACCACTCGCCATCATATCGCCAATATTGACGTTGCAACCATTTACGGTATGATGAGCTAATTGTTGACACATATTCCAATACATATATTTGAAATTACTCGCGCTTACAATTTTTCCCTCTGCATTATCAGGTTTAATTTCCACTTCGAGTTTGATATCATAATTTTTTGCTCCTGTATATTTCAGGTAATCGAGCACTTCAGGATCTTGCTCATATCCTTCAACTTTAAAAGGTTCTAGTGCATCTAATGTCACTACCCAAGGAGAAATGACACTTCCAAAATTTTTCCCTAAAAAAGGTCCTAATGGCACATATTCCCATTGTTGAATATCACGAGCAGAAAGATCGTTGAATAATACTAATCCAAAAATATAATCTTCTGCTTGACTAGTTGAAATAGAGTCGCCTAAATGCGTTGATTTACCAATCACAAAAGCCACTTCCAGTTCGAAATCGAGTCGTTTACTTGCTTCATACACTGGTGGTATAGTTTCATCCACTCTAGTTTGACCTTTAGGCCGATGAATATTAGTTCCACTTACTACAATGGAAGAAGCTCTACCATGATAACCCACTGGCATATGTTTCCAATTAGGTAATAGGGCATTGGCTGGATCTCTAAACATCACACCTACGTTAGTTGCATGATCCATAGAGGAATAGAAATCAGTATAATCGCCTACTTTCACAGGAAGTAACATCGTGGCTTCACGCATATTGACGAATATTTTTCCGCGATGAACACTCTCTTTTAATTCTGTATTGGTACTATCTAATAATTCTGAAATACGATCTCTTAATTTTCTAGCTTTATCTTTTCCTAAAGCCATTAAATCATTCAGAAATAAATTATTAAAATGTGAAGCTTCAAAATCATATTTACTGATAAATCCTGCATTATATAATTCGAATAAGTCAACAATTTTTTCACCAATAGCTACCCCAACTCTTGGACTAAGCGATTGTGTTTTAAAAATACCAAAAGGTAAATTTTGAATAGGAAAATCAGAATTAGCTGGAATTTCAACCCAACTTGTTAATTCAGGATTATTGGCTCTTATGTTCATAGTTGATATATAAAAATTTCAGTGCAAAGTTAATCTATATTGCACGATTAATAAGTTGTTTTTATAAAAAATCTAAGGCTTGATTCACTCCTATACCAAACAGTGCAAAATCATATTTAATAGGGTCTTTTGCGTCCATTTTCTTTAATTGAGTACTCAATTCAATCACGGTTTGCCAATCAGACTGCGTACGTGAAATAAGTTTATAATGACGTGCCACTCGTTCAACATGCACATCTAGTGGACATAATAAATCTGCCATTTGGATTTGATTCCATACCCCTAAATCAATATCTTTTTCGTCTTTGCGCACCATCCAACGCAAAAACATATTCAAACGTTTACAAGTAGAATTTCTGGCAGGTGTGGCGATATGTTTGCGTGTTCGTGCAGGCGCATAATCGACTTGAAAAAAATAGCTTTCAAATTCGATGAGTGATTTTTCTATCGTAATTTTTTTGGATGGCTGACCAATAGTAAAAGCCTTTTCAAGAGAATTATGAAGATGATAATGTCTTTTTAAAAAATCGATAAAATAGAGTAAATCCGTTGCATTAAAAGTACGATGCTTGAAATGCAAGAGTTTTTTCAAATCTTTTTCTTGATGACTAGTAATAAAATCATACGGCGCATCATCCATCAAGTTCAGCAATTCATTGGTTTTATTGATGATGGTAATTCGTTGCCCCCAAGCAAACATAGCAGCAAAAAAGGCACTGATTTCAATATCTTGTAGCTTCTTAAATCTTTTCGGAATGGATAAAGGATCATCTTTAACAAAAGCATCTGTATAATAGCTTTCTAAATATTGATCTAATTCTTTTTTGACTTTAAGTTGCTGTTTATTCAATGAAGCGAGTAGATTAAAAGTATGAAGTACTTATTTAATGCAACAAATATTGCTGAATTATTCATTAAAATTAAAAAAGATTTTACATTTTTTGCCATTGATAGTCGCATTAATAAATGTATTCTTTTTATCGGCTAAAGTAAACTGAACGATATAGGTATATTCTTTGGTTAATTCGAGACTAGTAGCTTTTACATAATCAATATTTACAGTGCTATTGGTTTGTTTCATAATGCGCAATGTAATCCCTTTCGCTTCTAGTTCTTCTTTATTCAATACAAAAGAGCCTTTGCTATTATCTTCTTGAAAGAGTACTAAAGAAATATCCGGTGGTCTATTATAGTTTGACTTACCAATAGTATAAATAATATTTTTATTTTTATCTAGATGGTAAATTACTTCACCTGTAGAACTGCTATAATACAGCCTCAGATTTTTTTCGTAGGGAAATGCATAGCCTTCAATATATAAATCTTGCGAACCATTGCTGGCATTGCTTTCTACTTGCACTAATTTATTGACATACCCTAAATGGCCAACCGTATTATACGTAGCTAAAATAGTATCGAATGCTTGAGGTGGAATAATTTTTTTATCGTATTTAGGAACCGTACAACCGCAAGAACTGTTCACAGCACTCACAATTAGATTGCTATCACCTATATTTTGGAAGATAAATTTCACTGGAGCAAGTTCGCCTTCATACAAAGTATCAATACTCAATTTATGAGCTATAAACTTTATTTTGGCTTGCGCAACTAGTTGATGATTGACACTTATAAGCAAGCATAAAATCATTAAATACTTCCAATAGCGCATTTGATAATGAATTGAAGATTGCCTTGAATTAGGCAACGTAGCAAATTTCTTTACAAGCTTTTACGGTACGTTCAACGCTAGGCAAATAAGCTTCTACTAAGTTAGGTGCATAGTGCATCGATGAATCGGCACCATTAATTCTACGAATTGGAGCATCTAAATAATCGAAAGCGTATCGTTGAGCGATATAAGTTACTTCAGATGAAATACCACCAAATGGCCAAGATTCATCTACAATCACTAATCTATTTGTTTTTTTAATGGATTGAATAATCGTATCGTGATCCATTGGACGAATGGTTCTTAAATCGATTACTTCGGCGCTGATACCTTCTTTAGCAAGTTCTTCGGCTGCACCTAAAGCAACTTTCATCATTTTATTGAATGAAACGATTGTAACATCTGTTCCGGCACGTTTGATATCTGCTTTTCCAATTTCGATGATATATTCACCTTCAGGCACTTCACCTGCATCGCCATACATCATTTCACTTTCCATGAAAATAACTGCGTTATTATCTCTAATAGCCGCTTTTAATAAACCTTTTGAGTCGTATGGAGTGGAAGGAGAAATAACTTTTAAACCAGGAACATTGGCATACCAATTTTCGAAACTTTGCGCGTGTTGAGCTCCTAATTGACCGGCACTGGCTGATGGTCCTCTAAATACGATTGGGCACTCGAATTGGCCACCACTCATCGCTTTCATTTTAGCGGCACTATTTACTATTTGATCGATTGCTAATAAAGCAAAGTTGAAAGTCATAAACTCAACCACTGGACGTAAGCCATTCATAGAAGCACCTACTGCCACACCTGCAAAACCTAACTCGGAAATAGGAGTATCGATTACTCTTTTCGGACCGAATTCATCTAACATTCCTTGGGTTACTTTATATGCACCATTGTATTCGGCTACTTCCTCGCCCATGATTAATACTTTGGGATCTAGTCTCATCTCTTCTGATAATGCTTCTCTAATAGCATCTCTCATTTTAATAATTCTCATAATTCTTCTATTATGTTATAAATTAGTTTGCAAACCTACATAAAAATTTTCAAAGCGCTTCGGCTACTTCTTATTTAATACTTGAATCGCTTTTTGAACTGTTTTATCCGATTCATT
This sequence comes from Saprospirales bacterium, assembly GCA_947464015.1. GTDB lineage: Bacteria > Bacteroidota > Bacteroidia > Chitinophagales > CAMDFR01 > CAMDFR01. The sequence continues at coordinate 5,547 of CANHVE010000121.1, forward strand.
AATCACTGGATAATAGCCATCATTATTCCATTTTTGCTTAGCGATATAAGACTTCAAAATATTCTTCAACATAGGAGTAATATTGGCTAATGCTTTCTCATTTTTAGCTGTACCTTTACTATAAGCAAAAGCTAAGAAATCATTGAAAATCAGATTGTCAACAACAAATGATTTTTGAAATTCCGCTACATTTTTATAGTTGACATATACCCCTTCATTGGAGGCATATTTATTCAACACATAGTCAGGAATGAACTTTCTAAATTCAGCTAAATAATTCCAATTTAAGGTTGTATCCAAGGGTACAAATACATCTGGAATAATTCCTCCTCCTGCAAATACTACTCTACCTTTATCGGTGTAATATTTGGTGGTATCTTTCACATGAAAACTATCTAAAGAATACATTTCACCATCTTGGTAACGAACCAATAAATCGTTGTAATAATCTTCTGTATTCTTGCCATAATTACGTTGAATACATCTTCCACTTGGTGTATAATAACGAGCTATCGTCAATCGCAACGCACTACCATCCGCTAAAGCGTATTGGTCTTGCACCAAGCCTTTTCCAAAAGATCGACGACCGATAATCGTACCTCTATCGTGGTCTTGAATGGCACCACTTAAAATTTCACTCGCACTCGCACTCCCTTCATCTATTAAAACCACTAGATCGCCCTCTTCAAATTGACCCGGTCTACTAGCGATATAATCTTTACGAGGAGATGAATTCCCTTTAGTATAAACCACTAATTTTTTACCTCCTAATAACTCATCGGCAATATCAACTGCTGCATTTAAGTATCCACCAGGGTTTTGACGTAAATCAACAATCAGTTTTTTAATCCCTAATTGATTGAGCTCATATAATTTTTTTCCGAATTCATCAGTTGTTGTGGCGCTGAAACGGTTAATTTTAATATATCCAATATCATTGGTAATTTTATAAGCTACATCTACACTGTATTGAGGAATGACATCACGAGTAATCGTAAAGTTGATGAGTTGATTGTAACCATTGCGTTTTACAGCCACTTTTACTTTAGTCCCTTTTAACCCTCTGAGTTTATGCATCACTCCATCATTATTAATTTTTACTCCCGCCACGATTGTATCATTAATTTTAATGATTTTATCACCACCTTTAATTCCTACTAGTTCAGAAGGACCGCCAGAAATGGCATTCACCACTACAATGGTATCATCTTTCAATCGGAATTCGATACCAATACCATCGAAATGGCCTTGCATATCTTCATTTACGCCCGTTAATTCGCTCGCTGGAATGTAGATACTATGAGGATCTAAATTCTGTAAATAAGCATTTATAGCTTCTTCTTCCAGAATTGAACCGTTGGTAGTATCTACGTATTTAGCATTCACTAAATTCATAATTTCGTTTAGCTTATCCGATTTACTTCCCGAATAAAATCCAGAGCCGTTGGTTTTACCGCCTGTTACTTTATTAATATAGATACCTAATGCAACACCAATAATAATTGCTACGGCAATAGTTATTGGTACTAAAAATAGATATTTATTAGGAGCTTGATTTTGATTTGTTTGATTTTCCAATTTGAGGACTTTATTTTACTTTTAATAACACTTTTTTTATAGCGCTTGTTTAGAATAAACAAAGGCTGATATACAAAATGTAAGACAGCCTTTGTTTAATACTAGTATGTATCAATGCTTATTGAGGCATCATTTGTTGTTGTGGTTGAGGGAATCGTTGATTCATCTTAGCTAATAGTGCATCTACTTTTTTTGACGCTTCTACATCTCCACCAGCTTTCATAATATTTGACATATTATTTAAGATATATAGATTTCTTTGTACTTCGTCATTTTCAATACTTTCGCCTTGTTTATCATAGTAATCTAAATACGATTTAGCATAAGCCACTAATTCTTCTGCATATTTTTTACCATTTGTTTTATCACCTGCTTTGTAATAAGCTTCTGGTATAATCATATTGTAAATATTCAATGGCACACGAGCAGTTGGCAATTCAGTCATTGCTTTATTTAATAACTTCAGCGCTTTATCATTTTGACCTTTATCAGCAAATGTTTTAGCTAATCGACCAAAATTGCTTCTGATATTGTATGTCATACGAAGAATATTTTCATCTAAATACACTTTAGGATCTTTCATATTTCCCCATTTGTATTTGTTCATCATTCTATCATACATCACATCAGTACGTAATGGCGCATCGTAGATAGAACCTCTTGCATCAGTATTCATTTTAGGTACTAATCTATTCGCCATACCTTCTAATTGAATATATTTATCCAATCCTACATACATATCAGCAGAACAAGAAACGGCGAAATAAATTGGACGGTCCCACAAATTATTAGCGATAATATCTAATATCATCAATTTATCTTTCATGATGGTAGGTGGAATATCCCAGTTCAAATTGCCTTTTACCATAAATGGTAAATCTTCTTTAGATAAGATATCAAGTGATGCAATTTTAGTTGAATCCACTGGAAGATACACTTTAGTAGTAGGGAAATACGCTTCTGATTCGCCATTTTGACCTACTGTTTTATCTGCAGGTTTTTCGCTCGCAACAAATTTCATAATATCTTTTAAGCTATAGTATGTATTGGCATCTAAAGCTGGGTTTGGTTTATAGCGCACTACGTTTCTATTACTAGCTTTGATTTGATCCCAAGTAAAGGAGGTTTTAATGACAGCCCCGTCATTCATTTTGAAATGCAATTGATCGATATACCAATCTACACCTAATAAACTCAAGTTGATGATACGAATATCGGGACGG
>CANHVE010000122.1 GCA_947464015.1 Saprospirales bacterium
AATTTATCACCCGAACTTAAAGAAAGGTACAATAATCATAAAGAAATATTGATGCAGTATTTACTTATTGCTTCTTTAAAATAGTACCTTCTGTATATGCTTTACTGTGTAGTTCTTCGAGTACCTCATAATTAGCATGTATAAAACAATCAACGTATAATGGATTCACATAAATAATATATACAGTTCTAGGATTTCTTTTTTTACTTTCTTCAATTTGAATGATTACTTGATTCATTACACTTCTTCCAAATGGATTGAAGAAAAAGAATATATGGATATTATCAATTTCATTATAATTTGTAGCATCTGCTTGTATAACATCAATTTTTGTAGTCCCGATTTTTGTTTTTACTTTTTCAATATTTGATAAACTAATTTCGCATAATTCTTTCGCTAAATCAATTCCTTTGATAGGATCGAATCCTTCCAATGCTGCCATAATTAATACTCTTCCTTTACCACATCCATAGTCAATAAATGATTTATCATTACTATATTTTTTTATTTTATTAAATAAAATTGATAGAACATAATAACTTGCTCCTTGATAATGATGATTATTTTCATAATCATTATTTAAAGTGTTTAATGATTCTAAATTAGCAATTTGTAAGGTTTTAATACCGAGTTTCCTTTCATAATAGTATTCAAAATACATTAATTTTAAAGTAAAAATAAATCCCCGATATCTAATAGATCTAAAAAAATAATATAAGTATTGTAGTATATTCACATTGTAAAAATAAAAGTATTCATGGAGTTAGAATATAAAATTATTGAATTTAATAGTGAGGCATTTAACCAAATGTTAGAAATACGAAGTAAAGTGCTACGTGAGCCTCTAGGTTTAAAATATACTAACGAACAATTAGCTGCTGAAATTAACTCTATTCATATAGTGGTTTTATATAATCAAAAAATTGTTGGTGGCTTACAATTAGTAGAGGAAAAAGATGGACATATAAAAGCGAGGCAAGTTGCCATTCATCCATTATTTCAATCTTTAGGTCTAGGTAAAGGATTGATGTTATATGCTGAAGATTTCGCAAGAAAAAAGAATTATACATATATCTATTGTCATGCAAGAAATACAGCTATAAATTTTTACACACAATTAAAATATCAAATAAAAGGGGAGGAGTTTCAAGAAGTAGGAATTCCTCATCACTATATGTTTAAATTTTTGTAATACCTTTTATTTTAATTCATCTTCTTTCAACGATATCTGCCATTGTTCTATACCATATTCATCTATATCATGAATAGTACATATACGATGACCAAGACTTCCTGTAATTTCTATTTTAGCAAAATTTCGTTTCCCTTCAACTAAAGTTTTTGCTATCACTTGAGGATTGTTTTTTTCTATATCTGTCTCTTTACTCAATATACTTAAAACAGGCGAGATAGTAAAATCATATATTGGATAATTAGTAATGGTTTCATCTTTCACTACTCTAGTTAAATGCCTATCACCTGTCAAAAAGATAATACCATTTAGCTGATTATTTTTAATAAAGTCTAAGAAATCTTTAGTGTCTTTTGGGAAATCACTTATCCAACATTCTTTTTCAGTTTGTTGATTTAGTACTTGTGAACCAGTAATTATAAATTTAAATGTTGCTTTACTATTAAGTAAACTAATTTTTAACCATTGCATTTGTTCATCACCTAATAAATGTCCATTTGTATCTTCTTCAGATGAACGATAATATCTGTCATCTAATAAGAAAAAATCACAATCATATTTACTGAAACTACTAAAAATACCTTTGGTTTCTGGTAATCCAAATTGTTCGTTTGGCCAAAAATGTTTGAAAATATTTAATGATGTATCTTTCAATGCAAACTGTCCGTCACAATCATTTGGACCAAAATCATGATCATCCCAAATAGCATAATTAGGTCTGCTCATTAAATATTTAGCATATAACTTATTCTTTGTTCGTGTAGCTAATTGACGCTTAAAATTTTTATCAAATGAATTCCATTGACCAAATAATAAGTATGTATTATCGCCAAGCCATAAATTAAAATCAGCTGTTGAATCTTTCGACATGGGTTCAAATATTCGTTTGTGTGCACCAGGTAAAAACATTCTTCCAAAAGCATTAGGCATTTCTAAAAAACAGGATCCGGCAATAAATGAAAAGTCTTTTATTGGCTCTTTACTCATGGTAGTTAGCATATATTTATCACTCATCAGTTGCTTATTAAAAGTTATAGTGATAATGTATTTAGTATTAGGTCTTAAGTCACCAAAAGAGAGTGTCATGGCGATTACATCTTTCTTGTTTTTTATAAAATCTAGAGAAGATGGAAATTTAACTTCCTTATGAACTGCATCAAATAAGGCAACTATAACATCACATTTACCAGAGTATGCATACCATATTTTAGCACTATGGTCTGTTACACTACCAATTACAGGACCTGAAATAAGTGTTGGTTTTAAATTAGCTGCTTGAAGTATTGAAATTTCAAAAATAAAAAGTAAAATAACTATGATATATTTCATGATGCTAAATTACTTCTTATTTTAGGTATTTATTTAGGTGCTACGTAATTTTTTTGATATTCTTCCCACGTTGAAGTTAAATAGTTTTTTTCACCAAAAAATCTAAGTATCATTTCTAGAGTTGGTACATCTTGATATCCAGGTACTGGACTTAATAAATTTAAATTTTCATCAAGATATAATGATGTAGGATAGCTCATTCTACCTTGCATCAGTTCATTAGCTAATTCGTGATAGCCTCTGGTACCATTAGATACGTATTTATAGGTTTTTCCGTTAAAAATAATTTCTTCTTTTTGTTCAGCATTAAATTTTACAGCGTAGAAATTTTTATTGATATAATTTACAATTTTAGGATCTTCAAATGTGGTAGCATCCATCTTTTTACACCATCCACACCAATCAGTATATACATCCACAAATATTTTCTTTGGATTTTTTTTATTAGCTGCTTGAGCTTCTTCCCATGTCATCCACTTAATGTGGTTCTGTGCTAATAGATTTGTGGTTGTAAATAGAATTAATATAGACAAGAATATTAACTTAGTAACTGATTTATTTTTATTATTCATATTTATTATATAGTTGAAATCAAAATGTAAGACGAATTTACAATAAATTTATACATTTACCAACAAATAATTTTATGGAAAAAGTAAGAGTTGACAAATGGTTATGGGCTATTAGATTATATAAATCTAGAACTCTTGCTACTGAAGCATGTGATGCAGGTAAAGTTAAAATGGATAATACAAGTGTTAAAGCTTCTAAATTAGTTGCCGTAGGAGATACTATACAGATTAGACATAATCATAGTATTAAAATATTTAAAATTAGTAAACTGATTGATAAAAGAGTAAATGCAAGCATAGCAGTGACTTGTTATGAAGATTTATCACCACCTGAGATTATGGATCCATTGTTAAAGTCTGTTTTTCATAAAGCAGGTGGTATACGCGATAAAGGAGCAGGTAGACCTACTAAACGCGACAGAAGAGATATAGATAAATATTCAGATACAGATGATATCGAAGATTTTTTTGATTAAATTAAAAAGATTATCATGCAAGAAAAAAAAACTGCAATTATTACAGGAGGTAATGCTGGTATAGGTTACGAAACATCTTTAGCTATGGCAAAACAGGGATTTCGAGTAATTATTATTGGTAGAACTAAACAAAAATGCGAACAAGCCGTATATGACATCAATCAATCTACTCAAAATGATAACTGCAGCTATTATCTGTGTGATCTATCTAGTCAGAACGAAATTAAGAAAACATCCGATTTAATCAGAAATGAAATTAAGGTAGTTGATATATTAATTAATAATGCAGGTCAAGTATATACACATTATCAAGAAAGTGAGGATGGTATTGAAATGCAATTTGCCACAAATCATTTAGCTTATTTTCTATTAACCTACGAATTATTACCTCTTTTAAAAAAATCTACAGAAGCTCGTATTATTTGTGTTTCTTCTAATTCTCATTATAGAGGTCAACTAAATTTTAATAATCTATATTTTAAAGATTCCTATAGTTTTTTTAAGGCATATGCTCAAAGTAAATTGTGTAATGTGTTGTTTACATACAAATTAGCTGCATTACTAAAACCATTTTCTATCACTGTAAATGTTTTACATCCCGGACTTGTAAAAACCTTAATTGGAACTAAACAAGTTAAATGGTGGGAAGCATTAGCTTGGAAGATATGGAGTAGTAGAGGAATTAGTGTAGCAGAAGGTGCAAAAACATCTATTTATTTAGCAACAAGTAATGATGTGAAAAATAGTACTGGTTTATATTGGAATAAATGTGCTTCACAAAAATCAGTTGCTATTTCTTATGATATACAATTACAAAATCAATTATGGGAGCTTAGTGAAAAGTTATGTAATATTCGTTATGCGTAATAAATTACATTAATAATTTAGATTTTTTATATAAAGAATCCTATTTTAGCAGTTGAAATACCTATTAAAAATTACATCATATTGGAACGAAATATTATTTTAAATAAAGAAGATATTCAGCTTAAGATTGTACGAATGGCCTATCAAATATTGGAAGATAATGATGGTGAATCTGAAATATTTTTATTAGGAATTAAGGATAATGGTTTTATTATCGCCTCAAAAATAAAAATAGAAATTGAAAAGATAGCTAGTCAAATTAAAGCTAATTTGATTCAAGTGAATATTAATAAATCTAATCCCTTAGCACAAGATATTACTTATTCAGTTCCAGCTAGTATTTTGAAAAATAAAGTTGTTGTATTAACTGATGATGTAGGCAATACAGGAAAAACATTGTTTTATGCATTACAACCTTTATTACATGAAGCACCTAAAAAAATCCAAATTGCTTTATTATTAGATAGAAAACATAAACTATTCCCTATTCATGCTGATTTTGTTGGACTGTCATTAGCTACAACCATACAAGAACATATTGAAGTTATATTGCAAGAGGAGGAAGAGAGTGCTTACTTAGAATAATAATTATCTATCCTTATATACGAAGGTAATAGTACCTTGTTGAATTTCATTTTCATCGCTATTAAAGACCCATCTTTTTGCTGTTTCTTCCGCATTAGCAATTAAGCAACCATCATTTGTATTGGAACCACTTTGTGTATATTTTGCAGTCATAACCTTACCATTACCATTAACAGTTATTTTTATAACAACCGTACCTTTTGCAGCACAACTAGTACTTGCTTTAGGTTTAGTAACAGCAGTTCTACCGGCTAAAGCATAAGAACCGTCATTTACTTTACCTACTCCACTATAATTATTTGAATGAGTTCCTGATGGGTCTCCTTGATTACCTGGTCCTCCTGCAGTACCTTGACTGCCACTTGTACTTCCTGGATTATTTCCAGAAGCTCCAGCACCACTACCAGCACCTGGTTTTTTAGTATATAATGCATTTTTATTTACTGTAGGGGTAGAAATTACAGGCCCAGTAGTACTATTGTTTGTTGTAGTATTAGTTGTTGGTTTAGTGCTAGTACTTTTAACTTCAGTTACAGGTATGTCTTTTTCAGCTTCACTAGTCATGTTATTATTGCTAGCCGTATTAGAAGTACTAGTAGTAGTGGTAGTTTTTGCAGTACTTCCATCACTAATATTTTGATTGGTATTTCCTTGTGTTAAACTTGGATTATCATTAGGTGCAGGTTCTTCATCGCCCGATCCAGTGGCTGTATTACCATAATCAACTTCAATACTTGCAATTCTTTCAGGAAAAGGAGGATTTGGAATTTTTATAACAACTAGCATTAATAAGAAAATGATAGCCACATGAAAAATAGTAGCAATTATAATCGCTAGAATTCTACTTTTAGTATCATTACTATTATTTATACTTTCAAATGGTTGACTCATAATTTATATTTTTGTATACAACTAGATGTAAAATTCTTCAATTTTCATACCTAGCAGTACATTATCCTTTTCTTTGTAGAGCTAATAGCATTTTTACGTTTAAGTTAGCACCAATATCCATAATTTCGGCAGCTTTTTGCATAGTTACTGATTGATCTACAAATAATTTTACAACAGGTTCTTGATTGCCATTGGCTTTTTCTGTTTCAATTACTTGTGATAATGCAGCTTCTAATTCTTCGTAAGGTACAGGAGTTTTACCTATGTAATAAGTCAAATTTGCATCAATTGAAAGTTCAATTGGTTTACGTACGATACTTTTTTCACCTTTTGCTTTTGGCAAAGTCAATTTTATTGCAGAAGGATTAGCAAGTGTAGCTGCAATTAGAAAAAACATCATTAAAAAGAACATAATATCATTAAATGCGTGAGTTTGAACTTCACTATGCATTCTATTTCTACCTCTAAACTTCATTAGTCATATTTTTAATTTTAATAGGATATATTTTAATCAGTTAGTAGTAATTATCCAGGTTCATTTAGTACATCAATAAATTCTACTGCCGATCTTTCTAATTGATAGGAGACTCTATCAATCATACCATTTAAATAATTGAAAGCAATATGTGCTAATATACCAACTAATAAACCTGCCCCAGAAGTAACCATTTTTTCATATAATCCACCAGCTATAATACCAATACTTAATTCATTGGTTTGAGCAATTTTAAAGAAAATGTTTATTACCCCTGAAATTGTACCTAAAAAACCAACCATTGGAGCAATACCTGCTATGATACTAAGATAGTTCATATGTTTTTCAAGTTTATACATTTCTAATTTACCTTCACTTTCAACAGCTCTTTCTATATCTTCAAATGGTCTTCCAATTCTTTTAATACCTTTTTCAACAAGACGAGCAATAGGAGAGTTGGTATTTTTACATAATGACATTGCTGCATCCTTTTTACCACCTAACAGATATTCACGAATGTTTCTCATAAAGTTCGTGTCGATTTTAGAAGCTTTATGAATTGTAATAAATCGCTCTATAGTAAAGAAAATAGCTACAAATGATAAAAGTAGAATTGGTATCATAGCCCAACCTCCTTTCATTAATAAATCTAAAAGATTAATATGATCTTGAATAACAGGTGCTTGAGCTACATTTTTAGCAGTACTATCTACTATTTGCAATAATTGAAACATAGGTTTTTGATTTAATAAGTCTAACGATGAATTAAGTTTTTTTATTACACCAAAAGTATAGTCATTCGAACCATTGATATAGTAAGATTATCAATAATCAGTTTTATGAATGTATAGATATATGTACACTTGTTAATTTTCTATAAAAGCATTTTATAACAAATTAAAATGACATATGTATGACAGATTAAATTATGGAATTAGATTCATTTGCACATTGTAAGTAGGTGTAAGCATAATTTATGGAAAAATGGTCTTAGAGTTATCTAGGTTAACATATTGTTAAAAAAAATAATTATAGATAGAATATGATTTGTTTCCTAATTTCCATTTTTTCGCTTATGTTTGCTTACTCTAAAAAAATAAAACTGAATAATTAATTAACTAAACAAAAACAAATAAAAAAAAATTATGAGTAATCAAAATTCAGGAGGAAAAGGAAGTTCAATTTTCGCAACAGTTGCAATTCCAGTTGTAATTATTATCGCTTATTGTATTTATGTGTTTATCTTAGGAGCACATGGAAATTTCGAAGGAGGAGATCCAGAAAAAGGACATCCATTGAATATGTTAGGAACTATTCACAAAGGTGGTATTGCAGTAGTACCAATTTTGATTGCGGTTGATTTAATTATCATCGTTTTCTCTTTAGAAAGAATTATCACTTTATTCAAAGCTGGTGGTAGTGGAAATACTGAAACATTTATTAGAAATGTAAAATCAAAATTAGGTGCTGGTCAAGTTGACGGTGCAATTGCTGATTGCGACAAACAAAAAGGTTCATTAGCTGCAGTTGTAAAAGCAGGTTTACAAAAATATAAATTTGTACAAAATGATGCTTCAATTGATAAAGAAGCAAAAGTAGCAGCTATTCAAAAAGACTTAGAAGAAGCTACTTCTTTAGAGTTACCTATGTTATCTAAAAACTTAGTTATCTTATCAACATGTGCATCAATCGCAACATTATTAGGTTTGATTGGAACGGTATTAGGGATGATTCGTTCATTTGCCGCTTTAGCAAATGCAGGTGCACCTGATACAACAGCATTAGCAACTGGTATTTCTGAGGCACTTATCAATACATTTTTAGGAATTGCTGGTTCTTGTGTTGCTATCGTAGCATACAATTTCTTCTCTAGTAAAATTGATGCCATGACTTATGGTATGG
>CANHVE010000123.1 GCA_947464015.1 Saprospirales bacterium
ACTACCCGTGGCAAACATAGGAGCTAATTGATACTCAAATGCTGGAGCAGGAATAGGGCTATTATAGAGTAAAAGGCCTAGCATCAATTTGTCCGTTTGATTCCAACCAATTGCTGGCAGTATATTCAATTGTCGTTGATTAGGCGCACGAACCAATCCAATCATTTTTACAGCAATAGACTTATAAGTATTTACAAAACGATTGTTTTTCAGTACAAAATGCTGTTCATTAAATGGAGTTGCTATATGATTACTGGTTCCAAACAAACTGATTTTACTAATGGCATTATTATCGAGTTGTATATGATTCGTATCATACCAATTTGTAATGGATTCATTATTTCGAACGACTGTAATCGGGAAGGGTAAATTTGATTTTTGTTTGTTTAAATAAATACTTATTTCATTCGACTTTGAGTTTTTTATATTTTTTATTGAACTTTTTTGGTATTCATTTGAATGAATCAAACTAGAATACAAAGGACTTAAACTCATTTTAGAAAATTTTTGGAGCTCATTTTCAAGATCTATTCCAGAAGGATGTTTGAATTGATAGTTTTTATAATAAGATTGCATTGCCAAGTCAAATGCACTTTTACCCATATAATCAGAAATATAATCAATAACCAATGCGGTTTTACTATAAACGATTGCCCCATAGTTTTGATCGCTATAAGCCAATGATTTTAAACCAATGGCTTGATCTTTATGCAAAGCGGCAGGAAATAAATAAAACAGTTTGTTTTTATAGCTGTCAGGTAAATCATATATGCCGATTAATTTAGCTAATAACTTACTATCCATCAATTCTTTATATAAGGGTTCTTTTGGATAGTATTGATTGTTATACCAATTTTCATAAAATGAATTCATTCCTTCATCTAACCAGGGCTCATCTCGCTCATTGCTTGCTAAAATGCCATAAAACCAAGAATGTCCTACTTCATGCGTAATAACAATATCTAACTCATGTAAATCGGAAGGTGTATTAATATTCGTCAACATCGGATATTCCATGCCGCCACCAGCGCTCAGAGTACCGTCAATAGCCGTATATACAGTATAAGGATAGTCGCCAACATGCTCGCTATAAAAATACAAGGAACGGTTGATAAAATCGGTAGCATGTGCCCATAAATCGGGGTTATATCCGGTAAACATCGCATAGGTAGTCACTTTTCGATGCGTATTAGGCAATTCAACTTCACTTTTTCGAACCACAAAACGCTTATCTGCAAACCAAGCAAAATCGTGAATGCTATCTTGTATATAAGTGATTGTTTTAAATGTTTTACTTGAAGCAGGAAAAAAATAGTGATTCTCATCCGTAATGGCGCTAGTGTCTGCCGCTAAACTATCAATATATGCTTGTTCTTCAGGTTCTTGTAAAATACCTGAAGCGCCTACCACATAGTTTTTAGGCAAGGTTATCGCTACTTTATAGGAGCCAAATTCGCTGTAAAACTCTCCTTGATCATGATAATTCATGGCATGCCAACCAGTCTGATCATAAACAGCAGGTTTGGGATACCACTGACAAATTTGGTAACTCTGATTCACATGACTTAAACGAGAGAAATTGCCCGGTATTTTTACAAAAAAAGGAGTTTCGATAACGATGCTTGAATGAGGAGTTAATGGGGTTTTTAAATAAAGAATGCCTATATCTATATTGTTTTCTAGTAGTTCAAACTTTGCTGCTTCGCCATTGACTGTAAATGCTAGCGAATCGATATAGCCTCGTTGATTATCATCGGCAAAATGAAAACTAGTTCTATTGTTTTGTAATAACTCTTTTGCTAATGCTGTATTTCTGTTTTTATAGGCATTGGCAAATAAATGAATATAAATAGAGGACAAGCTTGCATCTGAATTATTATAATAAATCATTTTTTCATGACCTGATAATGTATGATGAGCATCATCTAATGTAACTTGTATATCATATTCAATACGCTGTTGCCAAGCACTTTGCGCGTATATATACACATTTGTGAATAAAATAATCAGTGCTAGAAATATTTTGCTAGTAGATTTCGTTTTAAATATCATATGACAATAGTAATGTATTCTGATAAATTCATGACAATTAATCTATGATTTTAATTAATTTACCTTGTGGTTTGAACTTTGATATATAATTTTTACAAAATAAGATAATATATGTACGACGACGAAAATGAGGATAGAAATGAGCATGAAAACGGATTTCAATTGTTAAACTTGATTCACGAGTATGAAGAAGCAGTAAGAAACCAACAGCATATATTTTATGATCATGATAAATATGAACAAATCATAGATTTTTATGAAGACAATCATAAAAAGGATATTGCATTACAAGTTGTAAGTACTGCACTTGAACAATATCCATATTCTTCTACTTTTATGATTCGTAAAGCTCAATTGTTAATAGATAAACGTCAATTTGAAGAAGCCAAAGAATGGATTGATAAAGCTACTTTATTAGATGGAGAAGATATTAGTATCTGTTTGACTAAAGCAGATTTATTTGTATGGCAAGGCATGCATCATGAAGCTATTAAATTAGTGAAAGAGTTTATTGAAAAAGCCGATGAAGATGATAAAGAAGATTTATATCTAGAATTAGCTGATATCTATGAAGATTGCGAACGATATGATAAAGTCATCTATTGCTTGAAAATGGCTGTTAGCTTCAATCAAGAGTCTGAAGAAGGTTTAAATCGATTATGGTTTTGTACCGAATTGCTCGAGAATTATGAATTAATGATCGATTTTTATAAGGAATTACTTGATAAAAACCCTTATAATGTTTTAGCTTGGTTCAATCTTGCACATTGCTATGTAGGTATCGATTTATGGGAAAAAGCGATAGAAGCATTTGAATATGTGATGGCCATTGATGATAAATTTGAAGATGCTTATGTGGATTGTGCTGACATCTACTTCAATTTAAAGAATTATAAAAAAGCGATTGAATTATATCTTTCTGCTAATACTTTAGTGCGTGTATCTAAAGAAGTATATTTTCAAGTTGGTTTGTGTTATGAAAAACTGAAAGAACCGAATAGAGCAAGAACTTATTATAGAAAAGCATTAACAGTAGATGCAGAATATGATGAAGCTTTTTATAGAATAGGAGAGTCTTATAAATCAGAGAAACGATTTAAAGAAGCGACTTCTTCCTTTCAACGAGCCATCAAAATATATCCCGAAAATGTCTATTATCATAAAGCATTAGCTGAAACTCATCTGGAATTAAAAGATTATGAAGAGGCGATTGCTGCTTATAAAGATATAATTGAGATGGATGGTTCTAAAAAATGGCAATGGATTGATTTAGCGACTGCTTATTATTCAAATAATAATCCCGTAGATGCGCTAGATACCATAGAGGAAGCTATTCTTCGCTTTAAGAAAAAAACAGAACTAATTTATGCTAAAAGTGCTCTATTATACAATGTTGGACGAAGAAAAGAAAGTATCGAAAATCTCGAACTTGCACTTAGTTTAAAATTTAAATTACATTCTATTATATTTGCCATTTCAAATCAAATGAAATATGATCAAGAAATAGTACATTTGATAGACCAATATAAAAATTAAATATGTCAATTACTCTTAAACATATACCCGAAAGAACCGTAAGACCTCGTCAAAAAGGTATAACTATGGTGATGGATAAAGGATTAAGTATCGCTCAAGTGCAAGATATGCTTACTACTTGTCATCCATATATTGATATGGTAAAGTTGGGATTTGGAACAGCCTACGTAACTCCAAATATTGATGATAAAATAAAATTCTATCAAAGCAATGGCATCGCTGTATACTTTGGGGGTACTTTATTTGAAGCTTTTTATATCAGAGGTCAATTCGAAGATTATATACGCGCCATAGAAAAATACAAAATGCAATATGTAGAAGTGAGTGATGGGTCTATTGCCATGCCTCATGAAGTGAAATGCGAATGTATTCAACGTCTCAAAAAATATGCTACTGTTATTTCTGAAGTAGGTAGTAAAGATAATAATCATATTATTCCTCCATTTAAATGGGTACGAATGATGAAAGCTGAACTGGAAGCAGGTGCATGGAAAGTAATAGCTGAAGCTAGAGAAAGCGGTAATACCGGTATTTATATGGGTAGCGGCGAAGCTCGTGACGGCTTAGTAGAAGAAATATTAGATGGAATCGATGGAAGTAGCATTATTTGGGAAGCTCCACAAAAAGTACAACAAGAATATTTTATTAAAAAATTAGGTTGCAATGTCAATTTAGGAAATATCGCACCTAATGATGTGATCCCTTTAGAAACTTTACGTGTAGGATTACGTTCAGATACTTTTTATCATTTCTTACCAGATGAACTAAAAAAATAAAAATGTAAGTGGATACATTTGGACTAATTGGTTATCCGCTCACTCATTCTTTTTCGAAAAACTATTTTTCTGAAAAGTTCGCTAAAGAACATATCCCTGCTCAATACCTGAATTTTGAGCTCCATGCTATTACTCAATTTTCTTTAATTACAGCATCCAATCCTACTATTCGAGGGTTCAATGTAACTATTCCCTATAAAGAACAAATTATCCCATACTTAGATGGTCTAGATAGTGCAGCTAAAGAAATTGGCGCGGTCAATTGTATCCAAATACAACATGGGAAAAAAATAGGTTATAATACCGATTATATTGGATTTAAAAAAGTACTAGAAACCAGGCTTCAGAGTCCCATCAATCAAGCATTAATTTTAGGTAATGGTGGTGCAAGTAAAGCCGTACAATATGCATTAAAACAATTGTCAATTCCGTATCAAATAATCTCTAGAAGCGGTATGAATACATATGAAAATACCGCAAAATCAGTATATGAGTTAAGCAAACTCTGGATACAAACAACACCTGTTGGCATGTATCCGAATATAGATGAAACACTTGATTTGCCTTATGATTGTTTAAGTACAAAACATATTCTTTTTGATTTAATTTACAATCCTCCCGAAACACGTTTTTTAACTTATGGAAAACAATATGGGGCACAAATTATAAATGGCTATGAGATGCTCGTTTTTCAAGCAGAAGAAGCATGGAAAATTTGGAATAATATCGTGTAGAATCTAGTTTTTTATATGTAAATTTGCCGTCTAAATTTTTATAATTTGAGAAAAATAGAAATGGTAGATCTTGTAAGTCAATACGAGAAAATTAAACCAGAAGTAGATACAGCTATCGCAAATGTGATTCAAAAAGCACATTTTATTAAAGGTCCAGATGTATTAGAATTTGAAAAAGAACTTGCTCAATATTTAGAAGTAAAACATGTAATTGCTTGTGCAAATGGTACGGATGCACTTCAAATTGCCTTAATGGCATTGGGTCTTCAACCAGGAGATGAAGTCATAACACCTTCGTTTACTTATATTGCCACAGTAGAAGTTGTTGCACTTTTACATCTTAAACCCGTTTTTGTTGAAGTACATAAAGATACTTTTACAATTGATGTATCTACAATTGAAGCAGCGATTACTCCAAAAACCAAAGCGATTGTTCCTGTACATTTATATGGTCAAAGCGTTGATATGGAACCTTTAGAAGCTTTAGCCAAAAAATATAATTTACCAATTATTGAAGATAATGCACAAGCAATTGGAAGTACTTACACATACAGTAATGGTATAACTAAAAAAACAGGAAGCATGGGCACTATCGCATGTACTTCTTTTTTTCCTTCTAAAAATTTAGGCTGTTATGGTGATGGTGGAGCTATTATGACGAATGATGATGCTTTAGCAGAGAGTATTAAAATGATTGCAAACCACGGTCAAAGTAAAAAATATTACCACGATGTTGTAGGTTGTAATAGCCGTTTAGATACGATTCAAGCAGCAGTACTTCGTATTAAATTACGTTTACTAGATCAATATTGTGATGCTCGTAGAAAAGTAGCTGATTATTATGATCAGGCATTTGCGAATCATCCAAAAATCACTACTCCAGCTAGAAATAAAAATTCAAAACATGTTTTTCATCAATATACATTGTTGATTGAAAATAGCAATCGTGATGAACTAATTCAAAAGTTAGCAGATGTGGGAATCCCTTCTATGATATACTATCCAGTACCTGCACACAAACAAAAAATGTTTGCAACACTTCAATTAGATACTAAAGAATTACCAACTACTGATTGGTTAACCGAACGAGTAATTTCTTTACCTATACATACTGAAATGGATGAAGAACAATTAGCTTATATTACTTCTCATTTTTTAAAATTTATATAGTTATAAGCCATTCTAAAGATTAATCAATAGTATATGAAAATTGCCGTTATAGGTACTGGATATGTAGGTTTAGTGAGTGGAACTTGTTTTGCAGAAACAGGGAATGATGTGATTTGTGTAGATATCAATCAAGAGAAAGTAAAGTCGATGCAAGAGGGCATAATTCCTATTTATGAACCTGGTTTAGAAACTTTATTTCATAGAAATATTCAGAAAAAAAGATTAACGTTTACAACCAACTTAAAAGAAGCCGTTGATAAATCAAGTATCATTTTTTTAGCATTACCAACACCTTCAGGGGAAGATGGCTCGGCCGATTTATCTTATATTTTAGGGGTAGCTGATGAGTTGGGAAAAATGATTCAAGAGTATAAAGTGATTGTAGATAAAAGCACCGTGCCTGTAGGAACTGCTGATAAAGTAAGAGAAGCTATTCAAAAGAATGCTACTTGTGATTTTGATGTAGTTTCGAATCCGGAGTTTTTACGAGAGGGAGTTGCCGTGGAAGATTTCTTAAAACCTGATAGAGTAGTGATTGGAGCCGATTCAGATAAAGCTTTTAAAATCATGTCTCAATTATATGAGCCATTTGTTCGTCAAGGAAATCCGATCATTCAAATGAACTTGAAAAGTGCTGAAATGACTAAGTATGCAGCTAACGCATTCTTGGCTACAAAAATTAGCTTTATGAATGAAATAGCTAATCTATGCGAACTAACAGGTGCAGATGCTGATATGGTGCGCAAAGGAATTGGTACAGATAATCGAATTGGCAATAGATTTTTATTTCCAGGTATTGGTTATGGTGGTTCTTGTTTTCCTAAAGATGTGAAAGCGCTTTCTAAAACCGCAAAAGAAAAAACATACGATTTTAAAATACTAGAAGCGGTGATGCAGGTGAATGAGCGTCAACGTGAATTGTTTTTACTAAAAATATTAAATCGTATTCCTGATGTAAAAGGAATAACTATAGCTATTTGGGGACTTTCATTTAAGCCTAATACAGATGATATTAGAGAAGCACCTGCTTTATTTTTAATTGATGCTTTATTGAAATTAGGTGCTACATTGAATGTGTATGATCCAGAAGCGATGCCGAATGTACGTAAAGTATATGGCGAACAAGTACATTTTGCTAGTACCGAATATGATGCCCTAAAAGGAGCGTCGTTCTTAGTAATTGTTACAGAATGGTCAGAGTTTAGAAACCCTGATTTTGATATATTGAAAAAAGAATTAGCACAAAAATTAATTTTTGATGCGCGTAATGTATTCTCATTACAAGAAATGAAAACACAAGGTTTTGAATACATCAGTATTGGAAGAGAAAATATAAACTAATGCAAAAAAGGATATTAATAACAGGCGCTGCAGGCTTTTTAGGTTCACACTTATGTGATAGATATATTCAAGAAGGATATGAAGTCATAGGCATGGATAACCTAATAACTGGTCGCTTAGAAAATATCAGTCATCTTTTTCCTTTAGAAAATTTCACTTTTTATAATCATGATGTCACGAAGTTTATTCATATTCCTGGTCTTCTAGATTATATTTTACACTTCGCGTCACCTGCTAGCCCAATCGATTATTTGAAAATCCCAATACAAACCTTAAAAGTAGGTTCATTAGGTACACATAACGTTTTAGGCTTAGCTAAAGCCAAAAAAGCACGTATCCTTATTGCTTCTACTTCTGAAATATATGGCGACCCAACAGTGCATCCTCAAACAGAATCGTATTGGGGCAATGTAAATCCTATCGGTCCGCGTGGTGTATACGATGAAGCAAAACGTTTTCAAGAAGCGATTACTATGGCTTATCATCGCTTTCATCAGGTAGAAACGCGCATCGTACGTATTTTTAATACTTATGGTCCGCGTATGCGATTGAATGATGGAAGAGTATTACCTGCCTTTATTGGTCAGGCTTTGAGAGGAGAGGACTTAACTATTTTTGGGGATGGTTCACAAACTCGTTCGTTTTGTTATGTAGATGATTTGATAGAAGG
>CANHVE010000124.1 GCA_947464015.1 Saprospirales bacterium
AACAAAACAATTCACAATTTCATTTAGTCACAGCAATGGGGGCTTCCAGTAGTTCAACCATCTTCTATAATAAAGTAAAAGGAGATATAGAGGAAGCTATTCAAAAACTAAACTTAGAAACATTTGTAGTATATAGACCTTCAATGCTCCTAGGTAATAGAAAAGAAAAGAGAATAGGCGAAAAAATAGGTCAAGTATTAATGGTAAGTTTAGATTTTATGTTTGTAGGATTCTTAAAGAAATATAAAGCTATACAGGCAAAAGATGTAGCCAAAGCAATGATAATACAATCTTTAAAAAATAAAAAAGGTTTTCATATTCTTGAATCAGATAAAATATTAGAAATAGCTAGTTATTATATAGCCATTAATCATAAAAACTAAAGAAATCTATAGGCCTTCATTAAATTCCTTGTAATTTTGTAGCATGTTATGTAAGTATTTCCCTTATCAAAAAATTATTTCTTATAATAAAAAGTTGTTCATTCTAGGAATTACATGTTTCTTTTTACTTGTTTATTCGAATGCTCATGCACAAAGTAAAGCCTTTATCCCAGATGTAAACTATGATTCATTAAAAATGATGTTTGTAGGTGATATTATGCAAGGGAATAGTCAAATATTAAGTGCAGAAAGTACTGATGGTAAATCTTATGACTATGCAGGTACTTTTAGATATATCCAACCGATTTTAGGTTTAGGAGATATTGTTGTTGGAAATTTACTTACAAATTTTGCTGGTAGACCATACAGTGGATATCCTAATTACTCTGCTCCTGATGAGTTTGCTACGGCTTTGCGTAAAGCTGGATTCAATTGTTTAATGACTGCTAATGACCATTGTGCTGATAAGGACATACAAGGTATTAGACGTACTAATCATATTTTAGATTCTGTAGGCATTGCACATACAGGTACATTTAACACCTTTGCTGACCGAAGCAACAGAAATCCATTATTAATAAATCGTTATGGTTTTTTAATTGCCTTTTTAAATTACACTTCTTATACAAGATATAATATCAAAGACAGTGCATTAGTCAATGAAATTGATAAGGAAAAAATAAAAGAAGATTTAGCTTATACTAAAAAATTTGCCCCTGATTTTACGGTTATTTATTTCAACTGGGGGCGTGAATATCAATTTTATCCCGATTCGGACCAGAGAGAGTTAGCCAAATATTGTATTGATTTAGGTGCAAATATGATTATAGGTACTCATCCTCATGTGGTACAGCGTGTAGAAGAAATTCAATTTTATTCGGGCAATAAATTAAAAAAAGGATTTGTTGCTTTTTCTCTTGGCAACTTTATCACCGATTATGATAGAAGATTTGGTGATGGTGCTGCGATTTTAGAAGTAAACTTATGTAAGGATAAAAAAACGAATGAAGTAAAATTATCTGACTATGGCTTTATACCAACTTATGTTATAAAAGATGATGGCTCTGGTAAAAAAGTACATAAAGTAGTTCCTGTTTCCGAAATTGAAACAAATAATATTACTGTGAATATGCCAAATCTAGAAAGAGAACGTTGTCTTTTAAGTGGAAGAGATACTCGAAGTATGCTTACTGGTTTTGGTAATATTGAAACGAGATATCCAATTGACGACGATATTATTAATGATGTACAAGAAACCATTGTATTAACTGGTGGTCCTGTAAATAGCGATAAATACAATAAAGAAAATAAGGCAGTTGATAATTTTTTAATGTCTTTAAATCAAATGGAAGAAGATACTGAACAATTAGCTGTTTTAGACACCGCTTTAATTAAAAGTAGTAAAACACAAAAGACATATACTAAAGTAAATAACGTACTAACGCCAACGGCTAAAATAGATGAAAAAATTTATACAGAAGGCGACTTAGATGAATTTGAAAAAAAATTTAGAAGCATAGGTACCATTATATATAAAGTACGTTTTTACGAATTAAAAACGAGAGTAGAAATAAATACGAATCTGTATAATTATTTAGAAGGCTATAAGACTATTCCTGAAAATGGTGCATGGGCTTATTATATTGGCGAAAAAACAAAGTTTACGGACGCTAAAGAGATATTATTATTATTGAGAAGTAAAGGGATTAGAAACGTAAAAATAATTCCATTTGTGAATGGTAAAAAAGTAGATTGGGTATTTAATGTATAATGCGATTGTTGATATAGGAAACACACTTGTTAAAGTAGCTGTTTTTAAAGGAGATGAATTTATTTTGATGCAAGTAGCTGATGAATGGGATGAAAAATTATTTCAACTTACTACAAAAGGATATTTTATAAAAAATGTTATTGTAAGCGATGTTCGATATAAAGACGTAAAACCATACGAATCTTTTTTAAGTGAAAAGTATAATTGTGTTTTTACCAACCTGAACACTACATTACCTATCAAAAATGAATATTTAAGTAAAAACACATTAGGCTTTGATCGATTAGCTATTTGTGTTGGAGCAAGAAATTATTATCCATCAAATCCTTTGTTAGTAATAAGCATTGGAACATGTATTACTTATAACTTTCTAAATAATGCGAATGAATTTCTTGGTGGTGCTATCTCTGCTGGTATTCAAATGCGATTTAAATCATTACATGATTATACGGGGAATCTTCCTTTAGTTAAATTAGAAAAATCATTTGATGAAATTTCATTAGTTGGCAATACAACTGAAAACTCAATAATTAGTGGGGTATTGCTTGGTGCTGCAGCTGAAATTGATGGTATAATTGACAAGTATTTAGACAATTATGATAATTTAACTGTAGTTTTAACGGGTGGAGACTGGTCTTTTTTGGCATATAGTCTTAAAAACAAGATATTTGCACATCCAAATTTAGTTTTATTTGGACTCAATACTATATTGCAACAGCATGTCAATAAATAATATGAATAAAATAGTAATCACATTTTGCATGGTTTTAGCATCCTATAATGTGATGGCTCAAGCTTCTTCTCCATATAATAGATACGGTTTAGGATCTCTAAATAATCAGGCAACTACTTCTAATAGAAGTCTGGGAGGAGTGAGTGCAGCTTATTCTAATATGTTTAACATCAATAGTCAAAATCCTGCATCGCATGCTGATTTGTTTTTAACCACTTTTGAAATCGGTGCAGATGGCGAACATGTTTCTATACAAAGTAAAGACAGTTTATATAAATCAGGTACTTCTTCTTTAAGTCATATTTCATTAGGTTTTCCTGTAAAATTAGGGAAATGGGGAGCAGCACTTACTTTCAAACCTTATAGTAGTGTAAATTATGCATTTGATAGAAAGATTATAGATACGAGTATTGGTAATTACAATGAATTTTATACTGGCAGTGGTAAGCTATATAATTTTTCTTTAGGGAATGGAGTACGTTTTAAAAACTTATATATTGGAGCAAATATCGGTTTTGTTTTTGGCAAAATTGATTATGCTAAAAATATCATTTTTACCGATGACTCTAAAGCTTTAAATACACGTTTTGCCAATTCAAATTCTATTAGAGGAATTACTTATAATTTGGGATTAATGTATAAAGTTAAATTATACCCAAAAGCAAAAGATAAAAAAAGCAATTATTTATTAACTCTAGGAGCATATGGATCATCTTCTACAAAACCTATAATTAAATCTACTAAACATTGGGAAAGATTTGATATCACCTCTAGCGGTATTGTTCCTGTAGATACTATCAGTTCTTATGTTAAAGAAAAAGGATACATTACTATCCCTGCAAATTTTGCTGTTGGTGCTACTATTCAAAATGGTGAGAAGTGGTTGATTAGTGCCGATGTAAAATATACTTTATGGAAAAACTATAAGAGTACTTTAGATAATTTCTCTATGAATAACAATTTACGTTGTTCTGTAGGGCTTGAATATTCACCAGATAAAGATGCCAATAGAAAGTTTTTTAAGTATATCAGTTATAGAATTGGTGGATATGGTGGCACTTCTGAATTAGTTGTTAAAGGAGTTCAACTGAGTGAAGCTGGGGTAACTATTGGTCTTGGTATTCCTGTAAGAAGCAAAGGGGTTCAATATTCTATGGCTAACCTTGGTTTTGAATATGGCACTAGAGGCACTACTTCTTCTAATTTATACAGAGAGAGCTATTATAGATTTAGCTTAGGAATTGTATTTAATGATCGTTGGTTTATTAAACGTAGATTTGATTAAAATATAAAATATTTTGTTACAAAATATTGATACGCTCATTTTTGACTTAGGTGAAGTTATTGTTGACGTTAATACACAAAAAACTGCAGCTGCTTTTTCCTCATTATTTCAAATGGATAGCACTACTATATTTTCATTTCATCATCAAATTAACTTATTCAATCTGCTTGAAAAAGGCCAAATTTCTGAACTAGATTTTAGAAATCAATTACGAACTATCGTTGACCAACCTACTATTTCTGACGATGCTATAGATAAAGCATGGAATGCCATGTTAGGTGAAACTCCTCAACAAAAACTAGATATATTAAAAAGACTAATGACAACATATAATGTATTTGCATTAAGCAATACAAACAGTATTCATATAAGTCATATAAATAATGAAATTAAGACAAGAAATGGAGCTGTTGATTGTTTAGAAAACTATTTTCATCATGCCTATTATTCGCACGATTTACATGCAAGAAAACCGGATAGTGACATTTTTGAAAAGATAATTTCTTTGGAAAATATAAATGTAACTACTGCTTTATTTATCGACGATCGTATTGAAAATATAAAAACTGCTCAAGATCTTGGTTTTCAAACTTACCATATGACAGATCCTGAACAGTTTTATGAACTTTTTAAATCTAATGTATCGAAATAAAACAGATTCTAGTGTTTATCATCTTGTTTCATTTCTTTTAATTTTGCTTTCTGTGCCTCTGTAAGTACAGCAGCAATTTTTGAATTCATTTCTTTTCTAATTGGCTGAATTTTCGCTTTTGCTGTTTCCTCATCCGTTTTGTACTGATCTTTGATCGCTTGTATTTTAGGCATGTATTCAGTTAAAATTGCTTTTACTTTTGATGATTGATCAGTAGACAAACCCAATTCAGAGGTCATTTCGTCTGTTTTATGTTGAACTCTTTCAGCTATGCTTTTAGGTTCGTTTTCAGCATGTTTTTCTTCTTTTAATTGCTGATAGATGGCTTTTTGTTTATCTGTTAATTGTGCTTCAATTTTACCATCTGTAGATTTACGTAATGTTTTGTTGGCTTCCATTAATGCTTTTTTATCTGAAGCATACTTTGTTTCATTTGCCTTTTTTACTGTTTTTGCTTCTTGTATTATTTTTTTTATGTTTTCATATTGAGTGGTTGATAGTCCTAATTTGGTTTTGTATTCTTCTAATCTCGACTCCATTGATTTTTCTTGTGCATATCCATGAGCTATGAAAGAGAAAGAAAAAAGTAACAATAATGCGATTTTGCTGATAGATTTCATATATTATAATTTAAGTTTAAGAATACCTCTAGGACGCAAACCACATGCCAAGGTTTAAAACAAAAAAGCCCATCTTAAAAAAAGATGAGCTTTTTATATGTTTTTTACAATTATTATTTAGATACAAATAATTTGTCGGTATAATTAGTATTCATACCTGAAATACGAACTACATATTCTCCTGCTGTAAAAGAGGTTAAATCTATTGTTGTGTTTAATTGGCCAGTATTTACTTTAGTGTCAAAATAAACTTCTTTACCTTCTAAATTATAAATAGAGATTGTTACATCACCTTCTATAGCTTCTTTTGTTTTAATAGAAACTTTATCTGTTGTAGGATTTGGAAATAATAATAATCCATCTGTAGAGACTAAATTATTTTTTACCTCATCGCAACAAACTTTTTCAGTTACGAATTTAGTCGTTTTAGCACCAATTCTTACTTTAGCAGTAGCTGTAACACCATCACGAACGTAAGTAATCAATACTTTATCACCTGGTTTATGTGTGCCAATGATAGATACTAAATGATAGTTGTTTGTTACAGTTGTTTCATCTACTTGAACAATTACATCTCCTAATTGAAAACCCGTTTTTTCAGCTGCTGTAGCTGCAAATACTTTAATAATTTGAGCACTATGATTACATGGGCCATTCTGAACTTGTACACCTAAAAATGGGCCTTCTTCAACGATTTTAGTTACTTCGCATGTTTGTTTGCAGTTTGATGTGCTCTGAGCATTCGTTGCAAAAATCAATGTAGATACTGATAAAATGATTAAGAATAATTTTTTCATATTACTTTATTAATTTAGTTAGAACAAATATAGTCACTAGAAACATAACCTGTATATTTCATTTCAGATTTTTAACAAAAAAATCAAATGGGTTTAAACTGCTCAAAACTCTGTTTACAGCTATTACAATAATGCATAGCTCTACATAAAGTTGATCCAAAAGTAGAACGAAGTACCGTATCAGCGCTATTACAATATGGACAAGGTACATATTTAAGAGATTGCATACTGATTCCACAAGCTTTTTTCATCGGTGGTGCTATTCCAAATTTCTTTAGCTTCTCTTTTCCTGCTATACTAATATTATCTGATGTCCATTGTGTTTCTTTATCAATAATTACTTCTGTAGGGATTCCAGTGTTTTTCTCAATTTGGTTTTTGATTTGTTTTTGCATGTATGCTAGCGCTGGACAACCTGTAAAAGTAGGAGCCATTTTAATTTCTACATGCTCTTCTACAAAAGCTACACCTGTTATCATTCCTAAATCTACTAAAGACAATACAGGTATTTCTGGATCTTTAACTGCTTCCAATAAAGTCCAAATTTGCTCTATCGATATATTATTTGTTTCTACCAATTTCGTAAGATTTAATATGAATAATTCAAATTGCTTTAAAACAATTAATGCTTATGCTTAATAGCATTACCATTCTGCTTTCGGATCTAACGCAAAAACTTCTGTCATTTCTTTTAAAAGAGGTGCTAAGTGTTCTGTATGATATCCTTTTCTACCTCCATAATGTTTATTCATATCTGTAACTGATGGCATTTTAAGACCGTAGTGTTCAATATGTTTTTTAACATCTTCATGCCATAAATTAAATAATGCTTCTTCTCCTCCAAATATATTTTCATTCTTTAGAAATTCTTCATTATCACTTTTTTCAAATATTGATAATGCAATTGGGTAAGCATAATCTAATGCACTTTGAATTCTTGCTTTGCTTTCTTCATTGCCTTTTGCTAATTGTTCAACCCATGTTTCAGCATGCATCACATGATATTTAATTTCTCCTTTTACTTTTTTTGACAAATGTTGTAATGGTAAAAAAGAAGATTGAGTCAACAAATCATAACGATGATATTCTGCTTTGTCCATTAAGAAATGACGCATAATACTAAAATCATATTCGCCAATTGGATATTCTACTAAATGGCAACAAGTAAATTCTTTTTCTGTTCTATTAAACGCTTTTGTATCTGCATCGATATCTCCAAAAGGTTCTTGTAGTATCATATACAAAGCCCATGCGTGTCCTATTTTATCTTGACTCATAGATGAAAAAGCTATATCTTCTTCTAATACAGGACCAATTCCAGTCCATTCGCTATTTCTATGTCCAATGATTAATGCATCATCAGCCATTTTTAAAATCAATTCTTTTATTGCAATATTATTTTCCATTTCGATTATATTTTGTTTTTATAAGCTTCTATTCTATCACGTACTTTATAAAAGCCAGGTTCTCTAAATGTTTTTTCAGGAGTCGTTTCAAAAATATCTTCATCTGCTGGTGAGTATGTATATACATCACTACTTTTCACCACCCAAAGATTTGCTGTAGCTTTTCTTCTGGCATATTGTTCTTTGGCAAACATCAAGGCTAATTCAGGACTTGCTGCGTGTACAACACCTACATGAATAGGTTGTTTACCTCTTTTATCTTGATGAAAAACTTCATACGTTACCCAATGTGTATTAGTAGGCAAAACTCCATTTTCTACATGCTGCATATCCAATCGATTAATTCGTGGATCTAATGATTTATCTTTCATAATTACTGTTTCTATTTAATTAAAATATTAGCGTTTAGTTTATATTAAGCCAATGGCATTACATAACTTTCGTTAGGTTTCATTAATGCCTGTCTTACCCATCTACCTTGTTCTTCGGCATATCTGCGAACTTCAAGTCTTTCTTTGTTACATGGTCCATCACCGCTTACTACTTTGTAGAATTCATCCCAATCTGGGTCAGAAAATTCCCATTTATTTGTTTCTGGATTCTTCTTTAA
>CANHVE010000125.1 GCA_947464015.1 Saprospirales bacterium
ATTTGCTCCTCAACAAATATCAAAAATGTTTGAGCAAGTAGCACAAATTCAAAAAACGTTTATACAATCAGGTGGCACACATGCTGCAGGTGCATTTGATATAGAGGGTAACTTATTAAGTATGCAAGAAGATATTGGCCGTCATAACGCGGTTGATAAAGTAATTGGTCAACTAATAAATGAAAAACAATTAGCTAATTGTTTTTGCTTAACAGTTAGCGGTCGGCTTTCATACGAAATTGTACATAAAACACATGTGGCTCAAATTCCTTTTCTAGCATCAGTTTCAGCTCCTTCTTCCTTAGCTGTTAACTATGCTCAAGAAGCGGGTATCACGCTTTTAGCTTTTTGTAGAAATGGTAAACTTACTGCCTATGCGCATCCCGAAAGGCTTGCACAAACTTTAGAATTTAAAATGTAAAATAATATGTCTAAAAACATTAGTGATTTATCGGGTAGAAAAGGCTTAGAGAATAATTTATTTGAAGCCTTAGGTATAGCCGCCAACACAACTGGAACGCCAAGTAAAGAAAGCTTAGAAAAATTATGCGAAGAATTTTTAGTAGGCAAATCAACCGTTTATGGGACGGTATCTTTTTATGATTTTTTGAAACCTGAAAATCAAGGTAAAAAAGTATATGTCTGTAATGGTAGTGCGTGTATTACTGCTGGCACTCAAGAGGCTATACACCAAAAATTAGCACAACATTTCGATGCGGCTGAAATTGGTGAAATGTGTTGCTTAGGTAGATGCCACGAAAACAGTGCCTTTCACTGTGCAGGAAAAAATTATTCAGGAAAAGATATCGACGCAATTGCAAGTATTAAAAAAGAGCAAACTAAAAGTAAAGAACAATATCATGTAGCTTCTTATGGTACGGCTATTTTAAGTGCCGACTATGGAAATCTTTCTGAATACTATACCATTCTTAAAAACAGTTTACAAAAATCTCCAGAATCATTATTAGCTGAATTAAAAGACTCTGGTCTACGTGGACGTGGTGGCGCAGGATTCTCTATGGCGTTTAAATTAGAATCATGCAAAAACGCTAAAGATAAAACACGCTTTATAGTATGTAATGCTGATGAAGGCGACCCTGGTGCTTATTCTGATAGGTATATCATGGAACAACGACCTCATGCTTTATTGATGGGTATGATACTAGCAGGTTATATGGCAGGAGCCAATTATGGGGTTGTGTATATACGAGGCGAGTATCCCGAATCGGTAGAGATTATAAGTGAAGCCATCGAATTTTTAAAACAAGAAAAACTAATTGGTAAAAATATTTTGAATTCAGGTTTCGATTTTGAATTTAAAGTAATCAAAGCTCAAGGGGCTTATATCTGTGGCGAAGAAACAGCTCTACTTTCTTCTATTGAAGGTCAACGACCTGAAGTACGTGTTCGTCCTCCCTATCCTACTCAACAAGGCTTATTCAATAAACCTACCGTAGTAAATAATGTGGAAACATTAGCCAATTTACCTTTCATTATGAAAGAAGGTGGTAAAAAATATGCAAGTATTGGTACGGCAAAATCTTCTGGTACCAAATTAATTTCGCTAGATAGTTATTTCAATCGTCCTGGAATTTATGAAGTAGATATGGGCACTCCTCTATCTTTTGTAATAAATGAATTAGGACAAGGTTTTAAAAAGCCAGTAAAAGCGATGCATATCGGCGGACCATTAGGAGGTTTGGTTCCTTTAGAAAAAATAGAAGCTTTAACTGTCGACTTTGATTCTTTCGCTAAAGAAGGTTTCTTATTAGGTCATGCTTCGGTTGTTTGTATCCCTCAAGATTTTCCTATCATCAAATATATCGAACATCTTTTTACATTTACAGCACACGAAAGTTGTGGTAAATGTTTTCCTTGTCGATTAGGGTCTACACGAGGAGCAGAGCTTTTACATAAAGCACAAAATAGCGAATATAAAATTGATCGTCAATTATTCGACGACTTGCTTAATACTCTCGAAATTGGCTCTCTATGCGCTTTAGGGGGAGGTTTGCCATTGCCAGTGAAAAACTCTTTACGCTATTTCGAAACGGAATTACAAGCTTATTTTACAAAATAAAATTATTAAAAAAATATACATGGAACAGCCAATTGCATATATCAATAATGTAGCTTACCCCATACATCCTGGAGAAACCATCATTACTTTTTTAAGAAGAAATTTTGGTAAAGATGCAGTACCTACTCTTTGTGATGCGCCTAATCTAGACCCATTTGGTTCTTGTCGTGTTTGTAGTGTAGATGTTGCACTAGTAGAAAACGGACCAGTAAAAACACAGGCTTCTTGTCACACTCCTATTATGGCCGGCTCTTATATCTATCCTGATAGTGAACGTGTACAAAAATTACGTAAAAACATTGTTGAATTAGTATTGACAGATCATCCACTAGACTGCTTGACTTGCGAAGTAAATAATAATTGTGAATTACAAACCGTTGCCGCTAAAGTAGGTGTGCGTGATGTTCGTTATCCAGAAGGAAAAAATCATTTAGATCGAAAAAAAGATTTAAGTCATCCATACATGACTTCAGATTTTTCAAAATGTATTAATTGTTTTAGATGTGTTCGTGCATGTGATGAAGTACAAGGCGAATTTGTATTAAATATGGCCGGACGTGGCTTTGATAGCCATATCATCAAAAGTTTTAATGATAATTTTAATGACTCTGATTGTGTAAGTTGTGGTGCCTGTGCTCAAGCTTGTCCTACCTCTGCCATCTCAGATATTTTTGAATCTAAATCGGTAGCGGTCGATAAAAAAGTACGCACTATTTGTACTTATTGTGGAGTGGGATGTAATTTAGAAGTGGCTGTTTCAGGCTCTAAAATCAAGTCGATACAAGCTCCTTATACAGCTGAAGCAAACGGTGGACACACTTGTTTAAAAGGTCGCTATGCTTTCTCTTTTTATAATCATGCCGATCGTTTACGCACTCCTTTAATTCGTAAAAACGGTCAGTTAGAACCTGCTACTTGGGAGGAAGCCTATGAGTATATTTCTAATGAATTAACTCGTATTAAAAAAACACATGGTGCAGATGCTATCGCTGGTATCTCTTCTGCAAGATGTACGAATGAAGAAAATTATTTGATGCAAAAATTTATTCGTGCAGTAATTGGCACCAATAATATTGATAGTTGTGCTAGGGTTTGTCATTCTCCTACAGCCTTAGGTATGCAACGTACATTTGGAACGGGTGCTGCTACAAACTCTATCATCGATTTAAAATATACCAATTGCATTATGGTGATTGGAGCCAATCCAACAAGTGGTCATCCAGTTACAGGAGCCAAATTGAAACAGTTTGCGATGAAAGGAGCTAACACGAGTATTGTGATTGATCCACGTAGAACAGAACTAGCTAAATATGCTACCTATCATTTACAATTAAAGCCGGGTACTAATGTCGCTATGTTGAATATGCTCTTGTATTTTATCATGAGCGAAAAATTAGAAGATAATAGTTTTATTGAAACTCGAACAGAAGGATATGAAGATTTTAGAAATCATGTATTGAGTTTTAATGTGGATGAACTGGCGGCCATTACAGGCGTAGATAAAGAACTAGCGCGTAAAGCGGCTATTGCATATGCTAGCGCCCCTAATGCAATGTCTTTCCATGGACTTGGTGTAACCGAACATTCACAAGGAACTTACACGGTGATGCAAATTGCCGACTTAGCTATGATTACCGGAAACATTGGTCGTAGAGGTGTAGGGGTGAATCCATTAAGAGGACAAAACAATGTACAAGGCGCTGCCGATATGGGTTGTCAACCACATCAAGGGGCGGGCTATTTAGATGTTACAGATCCTAACTATCATCATTTATACGAAACGTTTTATCATGCAAAATTGCCAAACTATGTAGGATTAAAAATTCCACAAATGTATGAAGCGGCTATTGATGGTAAGCTAAAAGCCTTATGGTTAATGGGAGAAGATAATGTGCAAACCGACCCAAATACCAATCATGTAAAAAAAGCGATGAACAGTTTAGATTTATTAGTAGTACAAGAAATCTTTATGACTGAAACCGCTAAGATGGCACATGTGGTTTTACCTGCTTCTTCATTCTTAGAAAAAAGCGGCACTTTCACGAATGGCGAACGTCGTATCCAACGAGTGAATCAAGTAGTTGAACCAATACCAGGAACCAAACCTGATGGACAAATCATTGTGGACATTATGAATAAAATGGGCTATACACAGGCTCCCTATCATCCAAAAACAGTATTGGAAGAAATTGCACAAATTGTTCCTTTCTTTGCTGGAGTGAAATGGGACGAATTAGGAGAGAACGGCAAACAATGGCCGGTATTACCTGATGGTAGCGATACGGAAATATTACATCTCGAAACGTTTAAAAGAGGAAAAGGAAAATTTGAAAAAGCTACTTGGAAACAAACTGTAGAATTAACAAATAATGAAAAAGAATTCCCATATATACTAACGACCAACCGAGAGTTAGAGCATTATAATTGCGGGACCATGACTCGAAGAACTAATAATGCACAAATATTAAAAGACGATGTATTATTGATTCATCCTGACGATGCAGCCAATCATTTTATTGAAGAGGGCGACATGGTTTGTATCTCAAGCCCAAGAGGAAAAATAGATGTGAAAGCAAAAATTACGGATGAAGTAAAACCAGGTATATTGTCTTCTACTTTCCATTTCCCTGATGTTAAAATGAATGATTTAACATCAAGCGTTGCAGATAGTGAAGCATTGTGCCCCGAGTATAAAGTAGTAGCTGTAAATATTCGCAAAAGCAAAGGGAAATATAAAGCTCAAGAAATTGCCTAATTGTTTTACTAGCTTTTTATAAGGAATCATTTAAAAATAAAATGATTCTAACATTAATAAACTTAAATAATAGATTAGTTTATGAGAAAGATATTAATTCTACTTGTTTCTTTTTTTCTTTCAACGATGTTAAGCGCGCAAAGCAATATCGTTACCTATGCCGGTAATACAGGCAAAGAAACCTTTTATGATGTGATGCAAATTACCGATGGTACTTTTTTAGTTTGTGGATATGCCGATGATTTAAACTGGATACCTACTACTGTTCCTAAAACTGAATTAACTTATACGGGTAGTATTCCAAATAGTTTAGGAAATAATCGTTACGGATTTATTTTACATCTTTCGAAAGATTTGCAAAGCATTTTACAAGTAGTACATTTTCCGCAAGGTGCTGTAGAAGATATTCGATTTATGAAAACAAATTCTTTGCCTTATCAAGCAACAGGCGATTTATTTATAAGTTGTAATACCAATGATACCTATGCCAATGATGGTGGCTATATCATTGCTAAATTAGATAAAAACTTTATCAGCGGCATTCCCTCACAACTGCTTTGGTTTAAAATTGTGTGGGCCGAATCGTATGCTAAAGAAATGCATCCATGGGATGTTACAAGTGCGGGACAAATTTATCATGTGAGTGGCGCAGCACATGGTAGCAATTGGAGTGCTATGTATAAATTAAATGAAAATGGTGTTCGGATGATTGTGTCTAATTGGCGAACACATTGGTTAAAAAATGGGACTGAATGGAAAGGAACTCCTGCAGTTAGCAATCCTTTTGGAAATATCGATTCTGTAAACTATAGTGGTATCGCTTTCAAAATAGGTGGAAGATGTGAATTACGTTCCTGGACAGTTAGCGATTTCAATACGGTTTATCCCGATGGAAACGGAGGTGGTAAAAAAGGTAAATGGCCTGCAGATTTTTTATTCAATAGTCCCTGTGATCCTAATAGTCCTACAGCTACCGGACCTGGGTATAACGGTTATTCTTACGAAGCTTGTTGCCCAGTATGGGGTGCCAGTTGTGTAGCCGTTGATAGAAGAAACGGCAATATGTATTTAGGAATGAATTTTAAAAGTTATTTCAATCCTGGCAGCACGCCTGATTTCGAACCTGCTGTAATCGCATTTGATTCTACTGGCACCCTTTTGTGGTGGAGCAGATTATATCACGAAATTACTCCTGCTGGCGATACTATTGAATCTATTCCCGATCAATACGTAGATGTGCTTTCTATCGATTATACGAATAATCTTTTAGTGGTTGCTGCTCGTGCTCATGGTAATAATACAGAAAATTTATGGGAGGGAAATACTTTAACGTATAATCCTACAACTTATGGATTTCAAAATCAATTTACAGGTACTAATGGTAATATTCACGAATCGTGGTTAGGTAAATTAAAACTAGTGGATGGAGTGATTATGAATAGTACTTATGTAGCTGAATTAGCAGAAGGCACAGGCTCTTTAGGCACTCCTTATACCGATCCCAATTTAAGTGGCTGGCCCGATTTAAACACTGGTTGGCCCAATGTTAATACTACACGTATTACAAAAAACAATATGAAAATTAGCAGCAATGGCGATGTCTGTATCATCGGTGTTGGAAGAAGAACCATGACAACAGCCAATGCCTATCAACGAAATGTTTCTCCTTATTCGAGTGGACAAGGTTGTTGGAATAGTTTTGTACGAGTATATGAAAGCAATTTTCATAAACCCAAATATTCGTCATTGGTGGTTGGAGCATGGGATACTCTTACTCAATTGGGTGGATCAAATACTGAACTATACGGTCTTTATAAAACCGCTGATGGAGTAATATGTGTGGGTCGCCAAACCGCTGATGGGGGTGGTGTGCCTAACGGAAATAATTTACCTGTGATTAATGTAACTCCTTGGGGCGCTGCTGCTCCGCTAAATGAAAGTGCTCTATTAGTCTATTATAAAGCCTCTAATATTTTTACTCCTACTGATAGCATTTCTAATACAACGAATACAGTAGTATCAATCCATGATAAAACAGATTTAATAGTTTATCCAAATCCTGCTACTGATAAAATATTTCTTAGCTTATTCGAAAATCAAGCTCTAGATTCAAAAACTAATTTTCAACTATTTGATATCATGGGAAAGCTGGAATTAGAAGGCAATGTAACTAATTCGAGTATAAAAGTAGCTTATCTACCAAATGGAATATATACACTAATCATTCAAACAAAAGAGAAGGTTTATTCTCAAAAAATAATCATTGATAAAAAATAATATTTTGCTTTTAGCTTAACTTAGCGCACTAACTTTTTCAATGATGAAATACATTTTTCTCTCTCTCTTTTTTTGTTTGAAAATACTATCTGTTCAAGCACAGTCAATAAGTGTAGAAAAGTTTATGGAGCTAATTCCTTCCCTTGAAAAAGAAGATTGGAAAAGTGCATTTGAGCAATCGAGTAAATTATTAAAAAATGCTCCTGATGATACTTCCGAATTTCGTGCACGAATCATATACATCAATATTTTTGCTGCAGCAGGGTTGGTAAGTGAAAAAAAAATGTCTTATCCAGCCATTACTAAATTAGTGAACTCGTATATCGGACAAAAATTAATTATGGCTTATCATCCCTATTCAAATGAAGCGCCTTTAGGATTTACTTCTTTAAAAAGTAATGATACCATCAATGAAGCTTTTACAAGCGCTAGCAATGCTTTAGGCACGAGTATTTTTTGTTTCGAAAAATTTACTGTAACAGACAAAATCAATCTGACCGACTATGCAGAAAACGAATTGATTCAATGCCGAGGTATACTCACACAATTTGAAACCAATCCGAATAAATCTACGATTTGGATTTTGCGTTTGCATATCGATAAGACTTCTATCGAAAAAGATATTGAATAATAAAACAAGGCTTGCCTTCATCACTGAAAACAAGCCCTGAAAATATGGCTTTATTAAAGGTTATAGCAACTCTTTGGGATGCTGTGGTCTCCACACTCTAAAATGTACTCCCATCCCTCCCATACATTTCAATTCATCTAATCGCTGTGCCTCTGGTAATACACTAAATACTTGTCCGCTGATTCCTTGAACCTTCAAAAAGAAATTTAAAAACGAACAGATATAAAAGTTACAACCTACTTGTGCTGATATCAATGGCACTATAGAATAAGGTGTTGATTGGATTTGTTCTCCTTGTCTATAAGCTACTTTCACCATTCCTATACCAGGTGTAAGTCCTATATATGGATCAATTTTGCCTGGTTTTAAAAAATGATAATTAGCTCCCGCATATACTGCATGATTTTTTTGTATGCCTGTTTGATTTTTTTTAAGCGTTAAAAAAGAATAACTAAGTGAACCCGTAAACGAAAAGGAATTGTCTAAA
>CANHVE010000126.1 GCA_947464015.1 Saprospirales bacterium
AGAAAAGAATAAGTATAAATATATATATGGTATGAATGGAAATGGTTCATTCATGTATTCAAACGAAGGTGATAATATTACGAAAGATGTTGTAAAGTATATTAATGAAAAATATGAAGGAAAATAATTTTAATATTTTGTTCTTATTATGTATTCTATTTATAGTGTCATGCAAAAAAGAATTAAATAAAAATGAGTATGTTAAATGGGTTGAGAATGTAGATAATAAATTACATAAAGTAAAAAAGATGAATAATATAGTATTTGATTTACAATATAAGCCAATTCAATATATTGCGCTACAGAAGCAGTTACATTCAAACGATAATTTAAATACGATAATATCCAATACAGAAGAGATGTATTATTTTAATTTAAAAATTAAATACGAAAATAATAATTCAAATTTGTTAAAAAAGGATGTGCAGTCCTCAGCAGAATATCAAGAAAGAGTATACTATTATGCTTATATGTTTGAAAAACAAATATTTTTAATAATAGATTCTACTAAAATTCCATGCAAATTATATCATTTTGAAAGGTCATATGATTTAAGTCCAAATACTTCGATAATCCTAGGCTTTCCTAAATCGAATAAACAAAAAAATAGCTTTCAACTTTCAATTGAACCAGAATTATTAAATACAGGAATTATCAATTTTTATTTTGATAAAAAAACATTAGAAAATATCCCTACATTAAAATATAACTAAAATGAATACATACAAAAGTTACAAAGAAAGATATACATCTAAACTTAGAAAAATTGCATTAGTATTCTTATTAATTCAAATAACAGAATTGATATGCCCATTATCTACATATGCATTAACATCTGGACCATCACAACCAGAAGTTCAAGGTTTTGAACCAGTAGGAACTTCAGAAGTTGTGGACTTATTTTCAGGTGATTTTACCTATAATATCCCACTTTTTGAATTGCCAGGATCTGAGGGTGGATATCCTTTCAATCTTGCTTATCACTCAGGTGTATCAATGGATCAAGAAGCTTCGTGGGTAGGATTAGGATGGAGTTTGAATCCAGGAGCTATTAATAGAAATATGAGAGGTATACCAGATGATTTTAAAGGTGAAGATATAAGTCAGGAAATTGATATAAAAAAGAATTTTAATGTTGCTGTGAATGCAGGTGTTAATATGGAATTATGGTCTTTCGATTTTATGAAAGGTACTGAAGAAAGTGGTGGTTCTATGTCAATTAATTTAAGCATGAAATACAATAGCTATAGAGGATTTGGTATGGGATTGGGTTCTGGTATTAGCGCATCAGTAGGTGAAAAAGATGGTGTAGGTGCAAATTTTGGTATAAGCTTGTCTTTAGATTCTGATGAAGGTGCTGGTTTTGATGCAAATGGTGGTGTAAGTGGACCTGTAAAAAATGGTGGAAATTTTAATAACTCTTTAGGTGGTGGACTATCTCTTGGGACTAATTCTAGAACTGGAATTACAAATATAGGATTGAATGCTAATTGGAGTAAATCAGGTGTTATGAAATCTGTAAATAAATTAAAAAATAACGGAGCATCTCAAATTAGTAAGGGAATTGGTTCTAGATCAGTTGGAGGTACTGGTACTATATCTTTTTCACAAACTGCTTATACACCTAGCCAAGCTATGGAGATGAAGGGTAAAAATGTCAGTGGTAGTGTACGAATCGGTGGAGATGGTGCGGGTGTATTTTCAGATGCAAATATTGGTGTTTCATATTCAGATCAAGAAATAAAAAATAAAAATATTACTAATAAAGCATATGGATACTATTATGCAGATAAAGGTATAAATGATTCTAGAGGCTTAAACGATATTAATAGAGAAAAAGAAGGTAGTATAAATAAATTTTCGTCAAATTTAAGTGTACCATCAACTACTTATGATATTTTATCTGTTCAAGGTCAAGGAGTAGGAGGTATGTATAGACCATTTAGAAATGATGTTGGGATATTTCATGATAATTATACCGAATCAAAATTTACGGGAGGTGGATTTGGTTTTGATATCGGATTAGGTTATCCATATCACATAGGATTGTCAGGAGATATCAATCATAGCGAATCAGATAATGGAAAATGGCAATCAAGCACTGCAGAGTCAAACTGGGATTTTACATCTACTCAGGAAAATAATAATTATGAAAATGTTTATTTCAGAAGCTTGGGTGAGATGACCTCAGAAAACGCAAATAGAATAAATGAATATATTGGTGGTACTAAACCTCAATATATAGCACTATCAGGAAATAGAACAGATCCTTCAATTTCAGGAGAATTTAATTACGATTTTCGAACCGCAGTTACTGGAATGAAAAATAATACACAACGTAAGAATGATTCTAATAGAAAACCTAGAAATATGCCAATTCAAGCTTCCTTAAACAGTGATATTAATGATTTCAATTTAAAGGAATATACAACAGTTAAGTATTATACATCGCCATCAACAAATTATAATTCGAGTAATCAAGTTTCATACTCTAGGGATAATGCTAAACCTAATCAATTTGGTGGCTATACTTTATATAATGCTGATGGATCAAGATATATTTATGGCATACCAGCTATGAATAAAGTACACAAAGAAGTAAATTTTAGTGTTGAAGCTGATAGAAATAATTGTAATTCTCAAAAAACAATTTCATCTGTTGATGGAAATTTTAAACCTAATTATAAAGTATCAGGTACAGAAGAGTATTATTCCAGAAAATCAATTCCAGAATATGCACATGCATATTTGTTAACTTCTATTTTAGGACATGATTATGTGGATCTTACTGGAGATGGACCTACTTCAGATGATTTAGGTTATTGGGTGAAGTTTAATTATGTTAAAACTACAAGTAATTATAAGTGGCGTTCCCCATATAAAAGCAATGAAGCTAATTGGATGAAAGGACATAATATAGATGTAAATGATGATAAAGCATCTTATATGTATGGTGAAAAAGAAACTTGGTATTTAGCAACAGCTGAGACAAAAACACATATAGCAGTATTTGAAATTTCTCAAAGAAATGATGCACGTGATGCTTATTCTGAATTAAGTACTAGTTCAAATCCAGGATCTGGATTATCTTATAAACTCGATAAAATTAAACTGTATAATAAAGATGATTATAGTTTAAATTCAAGTAATGCTATTCCATTAAAAACGGTATTTTTCGAATATTCTTATAAATTATGCCCTCATGTTCCAAATAATATAAATTCTTATACATCTGGAGCTGATGCAGATATTACAGGTAAACTAACATTAGATAAAGTATACTTTTCATATGAAAATAGTACAAAAAATACTCAAACCCCATATGAATTTACCTATTCAACATTTAATCCAAGCTATAATCAAAATGCAAATGATAGATGGGGCAACTACAAACCAGTAAATACAGGAAACGAATGTTTAAATAACGATTTACCATATACAGATCAAAATTTATCCAAAGAAACAAGAGATGAATATTCTGAAGCATGGAATTTAAAAGAGATATATCTTCCTTCTGGTGCGAAAATGAAGATTACATATGAAGCTAAAGACTATGCTTATGTTCAAGATTTACAGGCAATGCAAATGACTAAAATATATAGTATGGCAGATACTACTCATAAAAATTGGATATATTCAGATGCTGCCTATGGATGGAAATGCGATGATCCAAATGAACGAAAAATATTTTTTCAACTACAAGTTCCAATACCAACTTCAACTTCTTCTCTCTCTCAAAAGGCAGAGGCTTTAAAATATGTCGATGATAGAAAACAATTAGCTTTAAAGTTATTAGTCTATATGCAAAATCGAAGTGAAGAACGGTGTAAAGAATGGGTGACTGGATATGTAGATATAGAAGATTGGGGTATAGATCAAAATTCAAGCGATGGCTCGAATTTTACAAGAGGATATTTGATCTTGAAAAAGCCTAAAGTAGGTAAAAATGAAAAAGATTATCATCCATTTACTTTAGCAGCACTTCAAAAATTAAAATATGATATTTCAAAATATGCATATAATGACATCGATAATGTAACAGAATTATCGGATGACGGAGCTGAGCAATTAGGAAATGCACTTGCAAGAATGTTTGGATCATTTAAAGAACTATTTTCTAATTATTATAAAGATAAAGTTGGAGCAGGTCCTTCGTCTAAACAATGGGCAGCAAGATTAGATTTAGATAAAAGTACAATCCGTTTAAAAAATATAACAGGACATAAATTTGGAGGTGGAAATAGAGTTGCAAAAATTGAATTAGTCGATAATTGGAATTTATCAACTGGGGAAACAAATTCAAGCTATGGTCAAGTATATGATTACTCTGCATCTGATGGTAAAAGCAGTGGTGTAGCTACATATGAACCAACAATCGGAGGTGAAGAAATTCCTCAAAGATGCTACAAACCTTATTATCAAAAAATGAGTGTTAATACATTCCAGAATACTTATTTTGAGTATCCAGTTAATGAAAGTTATTATCCTGGTCCATCAATTGGATATGGAAGAGTATCAGTTAGTTCCCTAAATACAGATAAAGTTATTAAAAATAGTGGCGATTATGGTTTCTCCACAACAGGATATACCATAAATGAATTTTATACTGCAAAAGATTATCCTATCATTACTAGGGAAACGGTACTTAATCCTAACTTGGATGATAAAAATCCAGCTGGGGATAAAAATTCGACTTCAATGATGTATTCATCTATACCTATTCCACTTCCTGGATTTGGATCATTGAGTTTTAATGATTTTGCTGCTTCACAAGGTTACTCGATTGAATTAAATGATATGCATGGTAAACAAAAAGCTGTATACAATTATGGAGTAGATAAGGAAGGTCATCTTACTAAATCATTCCTTAGTTCAGTTGAGTATAAATATTACGAAGAAACTGTTGATGTAATTGATCCAATTACAAATAAAACACAAACTAAAAAAATATTAAAAAATAATTTGCCAGTATTAGTTTCTGATATTGATCCATCAGATAAAACTAGAGCATTAATTGATGCTAATAGAAATATAGGTATTGATTATGAATTTTTTACTGATATGAGAGAATCTAATAGTTCCAATATTGGAGGTGGCTTAAGTTTTAATGTAGAATTAGCTTATCCAATTCCATTCCCTTTTCCTTGGCCAAATATAAATTATTCAGAATCTCATACTAAAGTTGCCAGTACAAATAAAATTATCCATCGAGTTGGTATTTTAAAAGAAACAATAGCTACAGATGGTCAAAGTAAAGTTTCTACAAATAATATATGCTTTGATGCAATGACTGGTAGGCCTTTACTTACTACTGTTACTAATGATTTCGATAAGCCTATTTATTCATATACTATACCTGCGTATTGGAAATATGAAGGTATTGGTCCGGCATATAAAGAATTAGACTATGTATTTAAAGTTCAAGGTGGTCCAACTATAGGAGAATCAGGTACTCCAACTTATACAAATTCATCTAATATTATTGCTGATGATGGAAGCTCCAGAAATTACTTTAAAGTTTATTCTGATTATATAAATGATATCGAAGTATTAGCAGAGATTTACTTAGAAAATAACTCACAAAAATTTGTAGTAGTTGATAAAGGCCCAGATTTTATAACGTTGTTTTATACTGGAGGTACTTTTGATATAATCGATGATGCAGATTATTTATTCAAAGTTATTAGACCTGGTAGAAGAAACCATCTTACTGTAGATGCAGGCAATATAACTGCTTTGAAAGATCCAACAAAAAATAGAACTATACAATATTGTCAAAATCAACTACCTGTATATAATTCAAGTGGAGAATCTTCTAGCTCCATTAATTGCTTAGATGGTGCCGATTTAAAACAATTTGGTGCTGGTATAGAAACATTAATTGCTATACAACACAGTCAGGGAAATAGATCTTACGATTTTAATGACCCTGTTATCCGATATGCAATGAATGGAGTAGATTATATTTTGAATATGCTTGTTCCACAGGGTTTTATATCAGTAACATTAATAGATAATAAAATAATTTTTACAAGAACAGACGCAACAACTGTTGAATTATGTTTTAATAGTAATATATCCCCCGTTGGTTCACCAGTAAACCTTTCATCTATAACATCAACAATCACTCTCATATCTGGTAGCGCTCCTCCTTCATATTCTGTTAGTGGTTATACTTATTCAGGGTATACCATAAATGGAGATGTAATTGCTTTATTTATTAAAAACTGTAATTATTTAACTCCTAATACTAACAATTTATCTGTCTCTTATCCTACATTTTCTTATCAGCAAATAGTGTTAGATAGTGTTTTATCAGCAAATGCCTCAACCTACTCTAAGAGTTGGCCGCAGGATTTTACTGACTTACGATTCCCTAATGGTCAAGCAGAGAAAATTGGCATAGTAAAAATTATGGATGAGAGTACAAATGGTGAAAAAAGCATCTGGCGCAAATTGGCAGATTTTGTATATTTTACTGATAGAGAGCAAGTAGATAATGATAAAGTTACTATTTCAAGAGATGGTTCATATAAACTAAAAATATTTGATTGGTTTACAGAGTCTTTAAACTACCTATGTGATGGATTATGGGTTAAAGTGAATGAAACAACAAGATATAATCCAAATAATAATGATACAGAAAATAAAGATGCTTTAAATAATTATAGCGCTGCATTGTATAGTTATTTAGGGAAGTTGCCAATTGCTGTTGCTGCCAATACGAAATATAATGAAATTGGTAATGAAAACTTCGAGGAATATCAAGTTGAGTCTAATGGAAATAGTTTTTATTTATTTAATCAATTTGAAACAAGTACAGGTAATTTAACTTTCTCACCTAAATTAACAACATATACTACAACTGGCGGAGGTACTATAACAAAATATAGAAGTATTCCTTTTCAATATACAGTAGAAGGTGGAAGTGTAATTATTATTTCAGGAGATTGGCCTTACGATATGCCAGTATCAAATGTAAAAGTTGTGATTGATAAAGCATATGTTAGCGGAGGAGAAGCTGTCTATTCTCCTTCAAGGGTACAAACTGTTACAATAAATTCTATTGAGGATATATCAGATGGTGGTATACCAAATGCTAATGCATTAATATTAGCAGCGCCAATAAATGTAGAGTCTTCTGGAAGTTATGATAATACACCTTTGTTCGGACATTTAGAAGTGCCTTATGAAGAAGTTATCCCAACTACAACTACAGTAAGTAATACATTTTTATCTCAAATGACAATTGTTAGTTCCAAAGCTCATACTGGTAGACAATCTATGCTTTTGCAAAGTGATGTAAGTTATTTGCAAGATAATTTAAAATTGATATATGACAAATCTAAAAAATATGAATTTTCATGTTGGATGTCGAGAGATAATACTAAACAAATTACATATAAGCAAAATAATAGTAACCCCGTTTTAAATTTAGGAGTAATAATAGAAGGTGTGGATGCGTCAGGGACAGTAGTATATTCTTCAGGGTTAATTCAACCGACTGGAAATATTATTAATGGTTGGCAAAAAGTAGAAGGTAGTTTTACTTTAAATAATGCCAATATTAAAAAAATTAGGATATCATATAAGACTGGTAGTAGCCCTGTATATGTTGATGATGTTAGATTATTCCCTTATGATTCAGAAATGAAAAGTTATGTTTACGACAAGAAAAATTATAGGTATTTATCAGAATTAGATAATAATAATTATGCTTCATTTTATTATTATGATGAAGAAGGAAATTTATTCTTAGTTAAGAAAGAAACTTCTGAAGGTATTAAAACAATTCAAGAATCAAGAACCAGCATACCATTAAGACCATGATTATAAGAATATGTATTTTAATTATTTGTTTTTTGCCAAACTTGTTATTGGCACAGAAAGATGATTTTATTAATAAATATAAATCAGTATTTGAGACAATGATTAGAACTAATTCATTCTCAACACAAGTTAAAATTGATGTTTTTGCACAAAACATACCTTATAAAGCAAAACCAATTAAAACAGTAGATGCATCAATGCAAATTTGCAATGGTACATATTATTATAAGTTATATAGAATGGAGTATCTATTTACAAAGAATTTATCTGTTTTATTAGATCATAATAAAAGAAGAATTATTTATTCCAAAGTTGAACAAAGTACAGATAAATTATTTGAGCAATTTGTATTTAAACCAGATTCTATAACCTCTAATAATGAT
>CANHVE010000127.1 GCA_947464015.1 Saprospirales bacterium
CATGAAGTTTTACAAAAAAATAATATTACTCAAATCTATCATTTAGCAGCTTTGCTTTCGGGCACTAGCGAAAAGAATCCAGCATTAGCATGGAAAATCAATATGGATGGGCTTTTCAACGTATTAAATAATGCATTAGATAAAGGCATTTCAAAAGTGTTTTGGCCTAGCAGTATCGCTGTATTTGGTCCGAATAGTCCTAAAACCAACACCCCACAATATACAGCGATGGATCCTACGTCGGTATATGGTGTAAGTAAATTAGCCGGTGAAGGATGGATTCGTCACTATAATTTAAAGCGCAATATGGATATTCGAAGTGTACGCTATCCAGGCTTAATCAGTTATAAA
This sequence comes from Saprospirales bacterium, assembly GCA_947464015.1. Classification (GTDB taxonomy): domain Bacteria; phylum Bacteroidota; class Bacteroidia; order Chitinophagales; family CAMDFR01; genus CAMDFR01. The sequence goes on from CANHVE010000127.1 coordinate 352, forward strand.
ACCAAAGCAGGTGGAGGAACGACCGATTATGCAGTAGATATTTACTTTGAAGCCAAAGAAAAAGGTCATTATACTTGTTTCTTAAAAGAAGATACCTATTTACCCATGATGTATATGCCTGATGCTATTCGTGGCACGATTGAGTTGATGGAAGCACCTAAAGATTCTATTAAAATAAAAGATAGTTATAACTTGAGTGCGATGAGTTTTTCTCCTAAAGAAGTAGTGGCTTCTATTCAAAAAGAGATTCCTTCTTTTACAACCGAATATATCCCTGATTTTAGACAAGCCATTGCTGATAGTTGGCCACAGAGTATTGATGCTTCTTATGCATCAAAAGAATGGAACTGGAAACCTGCATTTGATTTAGATAAAATGACCAAGGATATGTTGGCTAATGTTGATCCAAAATAAGATTCACTAGCTCTTGTTGAGTATGTCCACCTCCACTTAAACTAGTTTGTTCTTTACCTTCTTTATATATAACTAGTAGAGGGAAAGAACTAATATTCAATTTATCGAAAAGCGCTTTATCTTCATCAAAATCAATCGTTGCAATACGCACTTTACCTAGCACTTCTCTATTTAAAGCAAGCATTTCAATAGCAGGCATCTGCATTTCGCAAGCACTACAATGACTCGCATGAAAAAATACTAAAGTAACGCCTGTTTTTATAAATGATTCAAAGGATTCGTATTGATGTATTTTTTCAATTACTATTATATCCTCTTGCGCCTGCATAAAATTAGAACTCAACACCAAACATAAAGAGAATAATAACTTTTTCATATAGATAAAAATACGAAATTATTATAAAAAAAAAGTCCTGAAATTATTCAGGACTTTTTTTAGTATTATGATGGTTGTACAGTGAAAACAAATTTCTCTTGCACTATATCAATCAAAATATGATCATTTTTTTTGATTTTATCTGCCAACATTTCTTTGGATAGTTCTTTTATCAAGGTCTGTAAAATCAAGCGTTTCAGTGGACGAGCACCATATTGAGGTTCGTATCCATGCTCAGCTAACCAGTCAGCTACAGCCGGAGTAAATTCAGCAGTAATTTCATTATCCGCCAATTGTTTTTTCAAGTGATCTAATTGAATGCCTACTATTTCTTTGATTTGATTTTGCATCAAAGGTTGGAACATAATGATTTCATCAATTCGATTTAAGAACTCGGGACGAACCACTGTTTTTAGGCGTTCTAACACTTCTAAACGAGTTGTTTCAACCACCGTATATAAATCTTTATCATCTTTTATTTTAGCAAAATTTTCTTGGATAATATCAGAACCAATATTGGAAGTCATGATGATGATACAATTTTTAAAGTTCACCATTCTACCTTTATTATCGGTTAATCGACCTTCATCTAATACTTGCAACAGAATATTAAATACATCTGGATGCGCTTTTTCTAATTCATCTAAAAGTACTACCGAATAAGGTTTTCGACGAATCGCTTCAGTTAATTGTCCGCCTTCTTCATACCCTACATAACCTGGAGGCGAGCCCACCAAGCGCGATACAGCATGTTTCTCTTGGTATTCACTCATGTCGATAACCGTTAAAGCCGTTTCATCATCAAATAAGAAATCTGCTAAAGATTTAGCTAATTCTGTTTTACCAACACCCGTAGTTCCCATGAATAAAAACGAACCAATCGGTTTTTTCAAATCGCTTAATCCCGCTCTACTTCTGCGAATAGCATCACTTACTGCTTCTAAAGCTTTCTCTTGTCCTTTCACTCGTTTATTTAATTCTGTTTCTAAACGAAGCAATTTCGACTTCTCTCCTTCCAACATTTTTGTGATAGGAATACCCGTCCATTTGGCAACTATTTCAGCGATATCTTCCGCATCTACATTTTCTTTGAGCAATTTACTTTGACCGCTATTATTCTTTACTTCTTGCTCTGCACTAGCAATTTTATTTTCTAAGTCTTTTATTTTACCATAACGAATTTCAGCTACTTTACCATAATTGCCATCACGTTCAGCTTTCTCTGCTTCTAATTTAGCCGCTTCAATCTGTTTCTTAAATTCTTGAATGCTATCTAATTTGCTTTTTTCATTTTCCCATTTACTTCTATAGTCATTGCGTTCTTCACTCAATTTTGAAATTTGTTCGCTTAATACATGAATTTTTTGTTCAATCGTTTTACGTTTTTCATCCGACATCGAACCAATTTCTAATTCTTGTTTAATCGCTTCTCGCTCAATTTCGAGTTGTTGTAGTTTTCGTTCTAATTCATCCAATTCTTCAGGTAAAGAATCGATTTCTAAGCGTAATTTCGCAGCCGCTTCATCAATTAAATCGATTGCTTTATCGGGTAAAAATCGTTCCGTAATATATCGATTGCTCAATTGTACGGCACTCACTATGGCTTCATCTTTAATTTTCACTTTATGGTGACTCTCATAACGTTCTTTCAAGCCACGTAAAATAGAGATAGCATCTTCCATACTTGGTTCATCTATTTTCACTAATTGAAATCGACGAACTAAAGCCTTATCTTTTTCAAAATATTTTTGATATTCATCAGAAGTAGTAGCACCTATAGCACGTAATTCGCCACGAGCCAATGCAGGTTTTAGAATATTAGCTGCATCCATGGCACCTTCTCCCCCACTGCCTGCACCAATTAAAGTGTGAATTTCATCGATAAATAATATGATATTTCCTGCACTTTCTTTCACTTCATTAATCACCCCTTTCAATCGTTCTTCAAACTCCCCACGATATTTTGCACCCGCTGTAAGCGCTCCCATATCTAGCGCAAAAATGATTTTATTTTTTAAATTTTCTGGTACATCTTTATTGATGATACGAAAGGCTAAGCCTTCTGCAATAGCGGTTTTACCTACACCTGGCTCCCCAACTAAAATCGGATTGTTTTTGGTTCGTCGACTTAAAATATGTAATACTCTTCGAATTTCTTCATCGCGACCGATAACGGGATCTAACTTACCATTACTCGCTTGAGCATTCAAATTAACTGCATATTTTTCGAGTGCATTAAATTTCATTTCTGCATTTTGGTCACTAATTTTTGAACCTTTACGCATCTCTTGAATGGCTTTTTTAAGCGCTTCTTCTTGAATGCCACATTCTTTTAAAATCTTTGCCACATCATCTTTTAAGGATAACATAGACAATAGTAAATGTTCTAGAGAAACATAATCATCGCCCATTTCTTTAGCAAGTGAACCTGCTTTTAAAATCAGTTGATTAAAAGAAGGACTTGGATTAGCCACTTGTTCATTACTTAATTTAGGTAACGATTCAAGTTTATAAACCACTTTAGCTTCGAGCAAACGGCTATCAATTTGCATGTTTTTCAATAGAAATTGAATATAATCTTTGGAAGTTTCTAAAATTCCATTGAGTATATGAATAGGCTCTATACTGCTATTTTTGCGAGTAAAAGCCACCTGTTGAGCCTTGGCTATCGCTTCTAAGGATTTTTGTGTGAATTGGTCTTGATTCATAGTTTATATTTATTTATTTTTTTCGTTTGCAAGTATATTATCAATAAATTTACCAATGTTTAATTAGGTAATTTTGACATAACTAAATTCAATAAAAAGGAAATTATTACATGCTTAATGCCAATCACCCTTTATTAAAAGTAAATCCTGTCATACAATTTATTAGTATACTGACAATAGTTACAATAGCCATTTTGCTTTCGAAATTAAATGTATATCACAATTCGAATGATTGGAATGTGGTATGTTTTGGATTGTTATTTTATATAGTTATTAATGTGGTTTTAGGAATCTTCCAATACAAGGTACTACTATATATAGGATTATCTATACTTATTTATATTGCCTTGCTCTTTTGTTTTCTTTTTATGGGCAAATTTGGACTGATCGACAGCATACGTTCAACCAGTTCACATAAAATGGTTATTGTAGCTTCTACTGTATTTTATGTGGTTTTAACTGTTATATCGCAGTTGATTCGACTATTATATACTCAAACACAAAATATTTAAGATGAAATTTACGTTTAGTCCACATATTGCCTTAAAAGTAAAATCGTACGAAAAAGCTTGTAGATTTTATAATGATATTTTAGGATTTGATTTGGTTGAAACAAAAAAAAATGAAACCCATTTCAATAAAGATGGAATCAATTTTTATATAGAAAATGATGATACTAGTGCCTCTACTTATTTTGAATTCAAAGTAGATTCAGTTAAAGAAGCCTTGGATATTTTGGAAGCTGAACAATGTATAATCCTTGAAAGATATTCAGACAAAAATGTGATGATACAAGATCCCTATGGCATGAAATTTCATATATGGGAAGAAGGGGCTGAATTTAATTAAGAATGAATAATTAATATTTAATAGACGCAAACTCTATTTAGGAAAATACAATTCTTAATTTAAAACTAATGTACTATTACATATAAATTAACTTACTACTATTTGGACACGAGCGAAACGCACACGCCAGCCAAATTTCGTTCTTAATTCGTAATTCGTAATTTTTAATTTTTTTAATTCTTAATGTAAAATGATCAATCGTCTATTTCTTTATTTACTTATTAGTTTATCAGTATTTGAAGCTAGTGCTAAAATGCAAGTAGCTAAAATATTTGGTAATAAAATGGTGCTTCAACAAGAAGAGTTAGTAAGTATTTGGGGAAGAGATACGACAAATCAAGCCATTAGTATAACTGCTAGTTGGGGACAATCTGCAAAAACAACTTGTGATAAAAATGGATATTGGAAAGTATTAATTCAGACACCCTCTGCTGGTGGTCCATATACTATGAATATAAAGGGGAGTAAAAAAATCGTATTTAATGATATCATGATTGGAGAAGTATGGTTAGCATCAGGACAATCCAACATGGTGATGAAAACTAAAGGTTATAATAAAATTCCAGTGGAAGATATAAATCGTATTATTTCAGAAGCACGCAATAATCAAATTCGCATGTTTACTGTTACTACTAAATTAAATCCAAGAGAACAAGAGGATATATATGGAAGATGGTTGAGTTGCGATACCACAAACATCCAGCAATATAGTATGGTAGCTTATTTTTTTGCGAAACGTTTACAAGAGCAATTAAACATCCCTATTGGGATTATCAATGCCTCGGTGGGTGGATCTGATATATTAGCCTGGATGGATTCGAGCACCTATAAACATTTAGATTTTAGTGCAACAATTAATAAACAACATCCGAAAGATTTCACCAAATATCCCACCCAACTATTTAATGGAATGATACATCCTATATTGAACTATCGAATCAAAGGTATTATATGGTATCAAGGAGAATCGAATGTGGCACATGCAGATGAATATGAACGATTATTAAAATCGTTGATTCAGTCGTGGCGAGTGCTTTTAAAGCAAGAGAACTTAGCATTTTATTATGTACAGATAGCTCCATATTCTTATCCGAATATTAATGCAGCCTATTTAAGAGAAGCACAATGGAATGTCTATAAAACAGTTAAAAACACAGGAATAGTGAGCACTTCAGACATAGGTGATTGTTCCAATATTCATCCCACCAATAAAGAAACAGTAGGAAATCGTTTGGCCAATTGGGCTTTAGCTAAAGACTATCATCAAGAGTCGCAAGTGTATTTAGGTCCAGAATATAAAGAAAAGAATCTTAGAGCCAATCATCAGATTGAGTTGTTATTTGATACGAATGGAGGAAAACTACTCTGTAAAGGAAATGATATTGTTGGTTTTGAAGTGGCTGGTGCTGATAAGCAATTTTATCCGGCAAAAGCTATCATAGCAAGTGATAATAGTATTCTAATTTCTTCAGACAAAGTGAGTACACCTATTGAAGTTAGATATTGTTTTCAAAATTGTATACAAGGAAATTTATATAATAGTGCCCATTTACCTGCCTTTCCATTTCGAACAGATTCTTTTTAATGCTAAATTTTTTAATGTTGAATTTTGAATGCTGAATGTGAATGATTTCAGGCCAAGGCGTGAGAGGTTTACACATAAGAATCAATACAATTTAATGATACTTTAAATCCACCATAATTGGAAGCGTTAGTATATCTATTTGACCTTGGTTTTCGGCACAATGCCAACACTTCGGTCTCAGAACAGTGGGATGTATACTAGTGAATATATGTATTTGGGCATAAAAAAAGCGAAACAGTAAATGCTATTTCGCTTTAGTTGCGTTCCTGCAGGGAACTTAACCTATATGCTAATCAGCTGATTTCACTGACTTTTTTAGTATTTTCAATGAATTGGTGAATCGATTTTGGTGAAGTTCATTTTCAAAATCCTTTATGGATTATTACCCCAAATCTTTTTCCATTTATTTCAGTACAAAAATAGGAATTATTATTAATATTAAAAATAATATTACACCACCATTAATTCATGTACTTTGTTTATTTCGTTATCTATATATGTTTGTGCATACTTAACATAGCGGTAAAACTCTTTACTATTTGATGCATGACCCGATATCTGTCGTACCAAAGATTCATTCATACCTAATATTATCATGGTAGTTATAGCAGTTCGTCTCATAAAATGTGAACTTAAAATATCACATAATCTTACTACTTGCTTGTTTTGTTTCTTTACTACCCCCTGTTGTGTTTTGTGAAGCTGAATTTCTTCTGTCCAATTGGCTTTTTGAGCAATTCGTTTTAAGTTAACATTAAACCAGTTTAAACTCATTGGAGAAAAGATAGTTTTGGTTTTTGACTTCTTATACTTTTGTAAAATATCAATAGCATATTCAGGTAATTTTACTTTGGAAATGCTATTTGTTTTTTTACTAATAACATTTAGATAAGTACTTTCATTTACATTTTCAATATTAGAATATTTAATGGCAAACAAATCTGATTGACGAAGTGCCACAGTACATCCAAAAACAAAAATATCTTTAATAGTTTTCTCTGCATCATTTAGTAATGCTTCAAAAGGTTTATCATAAATTAGAAACTTTAATTGCTCTACAGATAAAGCTAATACAGCAGATTCACTTTTCTTTATTTGAATTTTATATACATATTCGGGTACATTAATTAATCTATCTTTTCTCAAATAATTAAAAAATGCTTTTATGTTCTTTACTACAGAACTAATATAATTATCATGACAATTTCTTTCATTATATAAATAATCAAATAACTGACTGTATATATTTTTCCAATATTTTACTTCTTTTTGTAAATCTCTTTTATTGTTACCCGTGGGAATAATTAATTTAATTGGTGTTTTTTGTAATGATTCTATATGCTTAAGATGCAAGTACACAAAATCATAAAAATTGATGGTACTTTGTTTAATTCTAGTTCCACTTGGTTGAAGTCTTTTCCCTTTTCTGGAATCTGAAATAAATTTTTGGAATAAGGGTAAAATGAGGTGTTCTTTTTTTCGCATAATATTCGATTATTTTTAATGATTTTAATTTTGAATTTCACTATAAATAAATTAAATTTGATAGTGTAAAAATGACCAAATTTTGCAAAATAAGACGATTTTAACCAATAATTCAAATTGCTACAACCCTATAATTCATTATACTTCTAGCATTAACGATTACTATTCGTTCGGAATGCTAATCGATAGCCGCTCATACTCAAGCGGGACAGGGTATAGATGGGGTTTCAATGGGAAGGAAAATGACAATGAGGTTAAGGGGATAGGAAATAGTTTAGACTTTGGAGCTAGG
>CANHVE010000128.1 GCA_947464015.1 Saprospirales bacterium
AATGAATTTTATAAGGAAATAGAAGAGATAACAAAAATTATTGCAAAAAGTATTATTACATTAAAAAGTAATAGCTTGGTTAATAAATAAACTTAATTCTTTTGACTTATAACTTTTAAATATAAAAAAAATATGGCTTTAATAAAAGTAACAATTGATGGAATAGAAATAGAAGTAGAAGAAGGTACTTCTATATTAAATGCTGCACGTCAAATTGGAGGGAATATCGTTCCTCCTGCTATGTGTTATTACTCTTCCTTAAAAGGTAGTGGGGGTAAATGTAGAACTTGTTTAGTGAAGGTTGCAGCTGGTTCGGCTAAAGACCCAAGACCTATGCCTAAACTTGTAGCTTCCTGCTCAACTATGGTAATGGATGGTATGATTGTAGAAAATACGTCTAATCAAGATGTAGTAGATGCTCGTAAATCAATTGTAGAAATGCTTTTAATTAACCATCCTCTAGATTGCCCAGTATGCGATCAGGCTGGTGAATGCTCTTTACAAGATTTAGGATACGAACATGGTTTAGCTAAAACTCGTTATGAATTTAAACGTAGAACCTTTGAATCTACTGATATAGGCGAGCATGTAAAATTACATATGAATCGTTGCATCTTATGCTACAGATGCGTTTATACAGCTGATCAAATTTCAGAAGGTAGATGCCACGGGGTTATCGGTCGTGGAGATCATGCAGAGATTTCAACTTATTTAGAAAAATCTATCGATAATGATTTCTCAGGAAATGTAATTGATGTTTGTCCTGTAGGTGCTTTAACTGATAGAACATTCCGTTTTAAAAGTAGAGTATGGTTTACTAATCCGATGGATATCTCCCGAAAATGCGATAATCCAAAATGCTGCGGTAAAGCTGTAGCTTGGATGAGTGAAAATACTATCTTACGAATCACTGCTCGTAAAGATCAAAATAGTGAAGTAAAAGAATTTATTTGTAATACTTGTCGTTTCGAGAAAAAAGAAGTGAGCGATTGGACAATTGAAGGTCCTCGACATATCGATAGACATTCAGTTATTTCACAAAATCATTATGAATTGAAACCGAAGCATGCATTCAAAGCTTTAGAAAATAACGCCAAACAATAATATATATCTATGACAGATTCTATACTACTTTTTAAATTTGTGTTAGCCATAGTAACTTTTGCTATTTCATTGGGCGTAGCAGCTTATGCTACCTATGGAGAACGCAAAATAGCTGGTTTATTTCAAGATCGTTTAGGTCCAAATAATGCCGGTCCATGGGGTTTATTACAACCGCTTGCCGATGGAGGTAAAATGTTTTTCAAAGAAGATTTTATTCCGGCAGCATCTGAGAAATTTTTATTCATACTAGCTCCTGGAATAGCTATGTTTACTGCACTTATGACGAGTGCAATCATTCCTTGGACCTCTCCTATTTTGATTTCTGGTGCATTATATCAAGTACAAGTAGCTGATATCGATATTGGAATTCTTTATTCATTAGGTTTTGTTTCTATTGGTGTATATGGTATCATGATTGGCGGTTGGGCTTCTAATAATAAATATTCTTTAATGGGTGCTATTCGTGCTTCTTCACAAATGATTTCGTATGAACTAGCTATGGGACTTGCCCTATTGGCAGTTATCATGATGAGTGGCTCATTAAGTTTGAACGATATCGTGGCAGCTCAAAAAGGATCATTTCTAGGATTTTTACCTAATTGGAATGTATTCAAACAGCCGGTTGGATTTTTAATCTTCTTGATTTGTGCATTTGCCGAAACCAACAGAGCTCCATTTGATTTACCAGAATGTGAAACCGAATTAGTAGGTGGCTATCATACCGAATATTCATCTATGAAATTAGGTTTATTCTTATTCTCAGAATATATAAATATGTTTATTTCATCGGCTATCATTGCTACTGTTTATTTTGGTGGATATAACTTGCCATTGATTGGTCGATTTGTAACAGACCCAAATGCATTAGCTGCAATTGGTTTCGCTGTTTTCTTCGCTAAAATCTTATTCTTCATATTTTTCTATATGTGGATACGATGGACTTTACCACGTTTTAGATACGATCAATTAATGCATTTAGGATGGAAATCACTTATTCCAATAGCTATCATTAATTTGTTAGTAACAGGCGCTGTACTTATTTTGAAAGATTATTTATAAATCGTAAACTTGCACACGAAAAATGCAGTCATTAACAAATAGAAGTAAGGTAGTATCTAATAAGCAAATGAGTTTTGCTGAACGTACTTATCTCATTCCAATCATCAAAGGAATGATGATTACCTTAAAGCATTTATTTAAAAAGAAAGTTACTCTAGATTATCCTAAAATGACTCGTCCTATGGCTCCTGTTTATAGAGGGAAACATATTTTAAAACGAGATCTAAACGGCGCTGAAAACTGCACCGCTTGTGGCCTATGTGCCGTAGCTTGTCCGGCTGAAGCCATTACCATGGTAGCTGCCGAAAGAAAAAAAGGCGAAGAAAAATTATATAAAGAAGAAAAATATGCAGCTATCTATGAAATCAATATGCTGCGTTGTATCTTCTGTGGTTTATGCGAAGAAGCTTGTCCTAAAGAAGCGATCTTCTTAACAGATGAAATTGTTAAACCTAGTGATTTACGTGAAAATTTCATTTATGGGAAAGAGTTACTAGTTGAAAAAATGGATCATCGTTATGATATTACTAAACGCCAAAAGCATCTAATCAAATAAGTTATGGGAGTAAGTGAAATATTAGCATACGCCTTAGGTATTATCTCTGTTGCTTCTGCATTACTAGTAGTGTTTTCTAAAAACCCTATTCATAGTGTATTATATTTAATCATTACCTTTTTTAGTATTGCCGGACAATATGTTTTATTGAATGCACAGTTCTTATTCATCGTTCAAATTATCGTATACTCAGGTGCTATCATGGTACTCTTCTTATTTGTATTGATGTTATTGAATTTAAATAAAGATACCGAACCTCAAAAAAGTAATTTATTCAAATTCATTTCCATCATCACTGCTTGTAGTTTGTTTATCTCCATGATTGCAATGGTGAAAGGAGTGGGTAATTTAAATTTACCTAGCGAACCAGATAGCCAAATTGGTTTAGTAAAAAATTTAGGAATGGTTTTATTCTCCAAATATGTGATTCCTTTCGAATTGAGTTCCGTACTATTTATTAGTGGTATGGTAGGCGCTGTAATGATTGGTAAAAAAGAAACGCACGATATAAATTAAGATTATAATTATAAAAAATGACTGACGTTATAAGACAAATCGATATTAGTTACTATGTATACCTCAGTATTCTCCTGTTTTCTATAGGTGTATTAGGGGTTTTGATTCGTAGAAATGCTATTATTTTATTTATGTGTATCGAATTAATGTTGAATTCAGTGAATTTATTATTCGTTGCCTTTTCTTCTTATAGAGGAGATGCCAACGGACAGTTATTCGTATTTTTTATAATGGTAGTAGCTGCTGCTGAAGTAGCAGTAGGTTTAGCTATTTTGGTGATGATGTACCGAAATACTAAATCGGTTGATGTGAGCTTATTAGATAAATTGAAAAATTAATTCATACTAAAAAAAACTAGCAATCTAGTTGAAACATATGGAACAATTATTATACTTAATTCCTTTATTACCATTCCTCGGATTTGCCATTACCGGCTTATTCGGCAAAACATTATCTAAAACTATTGTAGGTAGTATCGCTACCACTATGGTTTTCGTTCCTTTTGTACTTTCCACTTTATTGTTTTTTAATTTAAATCACGAACATACCGAGTTTTACCAAAATGTATACAATTGGATTCATTATGCTGGTTTAAATATCAATATCTCTTTTATAGTAGATCCATTGTCTGTCATGATGATGATGATAATCACAGGTATAGGAACTTTGATTCATATTTATTCGATGGGATATATGCATGATGATGAAGGATTCTATAAATTTTTCGCCTACTTAAATCTATTTATTTTCTCGATGTTACTTTTAGTAATGGGTGCGAATTTTATAGTGATGTTCTTTGGTTGGGAGGGTGTTGGATTATGCTCATATTTATTGATTGGATTTTGGTTTAAAAATAAAGACTATGGTAAAGCCGCTCGTAAAGCCTTTATCATGAATCGTATTGGTGATTTAGGTTTATTAATCGGTATTTTCATCATCTGGAATCAATATGGTTCATTTGAATATGCTGATGTATTTAAAAGTGCTTCTATGGGTGGTGGTAGCACAGCATTAACTATTGCAACCTTCTGTTTATTTATTGGTGCAATGGGTAAATCAGCTCAAATTCCTTTATATACTTGGTTGCCTGATGCAATGGCTGGACCTACTCCTGTATCTGCCTTGATTCACGCTGCTACCATGGTTACAGCAGGGATTTATATGATTGTTCGTTCTAGTGTATTATATAATTTAAGTCCAGATACATTACATTTTGTAGCGATTATCGGTATTTCCACTTCATTATTTGCTGCTGTTATTGGTCTACGACAAAATGATATTAAAAAAGTATTAGCTTATTCTACTGTATCACAGTTAGGCTTAATGTTTTTAGCATTAGGTGTTGGGGCATACACGAGTGCGATGTTTCACTTAATGACACATGCATTTTTCAAAGCCTTATTATTCTTGGGTGCTGGTTCGGTGATTCACGCCATGAGCGGCGAACAAGACATGCGTAGAATGGGTGGCTTAAAAGATAAAATCAAAATTACGTATTGGGTATTTACTATCGGAACATTCGCTATCTGCGGATTTCCAATATTATCAGGTTTCTTTTCTAAAGATGAAATCTTAGCGGCCGTATTTGCTGAATCTCCTTTCTTATGGGTATTAGCATTTATTAGTTCGATGATCACAGGTATTTATATGTGTAGAATGTATTTTGTGACCTTTTACGGCTCTTTCAGAGGAACTAAAGAACAAGAACATCATTTACATGAAAGTCCTTCTAATATGACTATTCCATTAATGATTTTAGCTTTCTTATCTGTAGTAGGTGGATTCTTAAACTTACCACATTTAGTAGGCGAAGGTGCCGCACAAAAATTAGCTGAATTCTTACATCCTATTTTTAAATATACTAGTGTATCAATGTTAGAATTAGATGAAACTACAGAGATTGCTTTAATGGTTCTTACTACAATTGGCGTATTGACGGTTATTTATTTCTCTTATAAAATCTATACCAAAGATGCTTCTTTACCAAAAGAAGACCATGAATTAAAAGGATTAGAAAAAGTAATTGCACATAAATTTTATATCGATGAATTATATGACACCTTATTTGTAAAACCAATTACCTGGTTAGGTGGATTTACTCATAATATCATCGAGAAAAGAGGGATTGATGGTATTGTAAACGGAATTGGAAGTAGTGTACGTTTTAGTAGTACGATGGTTCGTTTATTACAAAATGGAAATATTGAATATTATTACTTAGGACTTACTATAGCTATTGTATTCATTTTTATTTTAAAACTGATATTATAAAAAACAAGTGGCTATAATTTTATTATTCTTACCGTTGTTGTTTGCGCTGATTCACTTTTTATTTAAAGGGGATTTTGCCAAAAAAACTGCGCTTATTTCATCCCTGATAGTACTCGGATGCAATATTGTATTACTAACTCAATTTGATAGTAATCATTCTTTTAATTTTATCGAACATAGTCCTTGGATTCATGATTTAGGAATTTCTTTCGACTTAGGAATTGATGGCTTAGGTATGTTGATGTTATTATTAACGAATGTACTTGTTCCTGTCATTATATATTCTTCCTTTGGCGATGAACGCAAAAATAGCTCTGTATTTTATGCCTTGATTTTATTGATGCAATTTGGATTAAATGGCGTGTTCATGGCATTAGACGGTATTTTATTTTATATGTTTTGGGAAATCACCTTGATTCCAATTTGGTTAATCTGTGCTTTCTGGGGTGCTGAAGATCGTATTAAAATTACCATGAAGTTTTTCATCTATACTTTCTTTGGTTCTTTATTTATGCTTTTGGCATTAATCTTTACATATTCACAAACTAGCGATCACAGCTTTGCTTTACAATCGCTATATAATGCTAATTTATCTGGTACAGGATTATACTTCGTATATGGATCATTGTTCTTAGGTTTCGCTATTAAAATGCCTGTTTTCCCTTTCCATACTTGGCAACCTGATACCTATACAACTTCCCCAACTCAAGGCACGATGTTATTATCTGGAATCATGCTAAAGATGGGTATTTATGGGGTAATGAGATGGATGTTACCTTTAGCTCCTGAAGCATCTCCATCCGTTGCTAAATGGTTAATGATTTTATCAATCATCGGTATTGTATATGCATCTATTATTGCTCTACAAAAAAATGATATCAAACGTATCTTCGCTTACTCATCAATTGCGCACGTAGGTATGATTGCAGCTGGTTTATTCTCTTTGAGTATCGATGGCTGGCAAGGCGCTACTTTCCAAATGATTGCACACGGGGTGAATATTGTTGGTTTATTTTTTATAGTGCATATCATTGAAAAAAGAATTCAAACCAGAGACTTAACGCATATGGGTGGTATCGCTAAAGTAGCTCCAAAATTTGCGGTATTCTTTATGATTATCACCTTGGGTTCTATGGCAGTGCCTTTAACAGATGGTTTTGTAGGTGAGTTTTTATTACTTAAAGGCATTTATAATGCTCATATGTGGGCTGGTATTATTGCAGGTACTAGTATCATTCTTTGTGCCGTATATATGTTACGAGTATATCAATTAAGTATGTTTGGCGAAACCAATAGTCTTACCAGTACTTTTACAGATATCAATATGCAAGAGACCATTGTTCTAGCCATCATAGCTATCTTAGTTTTAGTATTAGGTATTTTTCCAAACATTATTTTTGAATTAGTCAATAATAGTGTGCAGAGTATTTTTCAATTGACATTATAAGAATTATATAAAGAATGATTGCAATTTTAATATTAGTATTTTTTGGTTTGTTGTTGCTCTTTGCAGGCATCTTTCAAATGAACAAAATTTTAATGCCTTTAAGTGCTATCGCATTAATCGCTGCATTGGTATGTTGTTTTCAAACAGGTGATGGAGCTGCCTTTGAAGCTTATAAAAATATGTTTTTGTTTACTACTTATGCGCGTGCTTTTTCTGCATTACTTATATTCACTACTCTTTTAATCGTTATACTCGGACCCTATTTTCTAAATGAAGATTTACATTATAAAGGCGATAAATATGCATTATTATTATTCTCTTTATCGGGTGCTATTACGATGGTTTCTGCACAAAATTTATTAATGTTGTTTTTAGGTATCGAAATTTTATCTATTCCATTATATATATTAGCTGCGAGTCAAAAAGATGATTTGCATAGTAATGAAGCTGGTATGAAATACTTTTTAATGGGTTCATTCGCAACTGGTATTTTATTATTTGGTATGGCATTGATTTATGGGGCTACTGGTACTACAGAAATCAATGTAATATGGGCGAATATCGTAACCGATGGATTCAATCAAAATTTAATGCTATTAGGTGTATTCTTAGTACTTATAGCTTTATTATTTAAAGTAGGGGCTGTTCCTTTCCACTTCTGGGTTCCTGATGTATATGATGGAACTCCTACCCTATTTACATTATTTATGTCAACAGTAGTAAAGACTGCTGCATTTAGTGTTTTATTCAAATTATTTATTTTTTCTTTCCAAGGGATGAGTCATGATTGGAAACTAACGGTTGCATTAGTAAGTGCTGCTACTATGGTATTAGCAAATATCACAGCGATCTATCAAGTGAGCTATAAACGTATGATGGCATATTCTAGTATTTCACATGTAGGATATTTATTGATGGCCTTATTATGTATCAAAGTAATGCCTGCTCAAAGCGCTATTTTATTATACCTTACTGCCTATAGCATTGCATCTGTAAGTGCTTTTGCTATTTTTATTTTAGTACAAAAACAAAGTAATAGTAGTGATTTTGATGCCTTTGATGGATTAGGAAAAAGAAATCCAATG
>CANHVE010000129.1 GCA_947464015.1 Saprospirales bacterium
AATAAATTCCCGACCATGGATAATAAGGAGCAGTCACTGTGCTGATTCGAACTTTACCTCCATTAGGTGGATTGACATTTAAGGTGATTTCAATTGGTTGTACCAGATTAAAATGATATATAATTTGGTCTCTCACTACATTCGGGCGTAAATCCATATATTCAGAAAAACGATTTCTCAAATCTCTAAATTCATTTAAATGTGTTGTTAGATTAGCTGTATCCGGATCTTGCCATCTCAATATCTGTCTGTCCCATTCAGGTAAAGCTTCATTCCACATCTCTTTGAAAATGGATTTCATCGTATCGGGCAACATATCTGTATTTAATAAATCGGCATATCGATTTATATAAAAGTTTTTATAGTCTGGATTTTGTAAGAGTCTAAAATAAATATTGGAGTATGTATAACCACGAGTGGCGTCCATATAACCAAACATATCATCCCAATAATTGCCCCAACCTGTGAAACCCCATTCCATATCTTGCAATGCAAATCGCCATTTTTTATCGATACTACTCATACGAACCATTTTCATATTATTCCAAATCCAATCTAAATTGGCCCAATAGTTTTCAATAGCCATATAATCAGCAAAATTTCTAGAATCTAAAACGGTATTTACATTATTTAAAAAATTAGGACTCGTGGTATCTAAATCCATGATATAGCGATGCGCATCAAACCAACTTTCTGCAGAACCATCTAAGGTTTGAATGATCCCTGGACCATTGAAATACGATACAGATAAAATATCTACACTATCCTTATCGGCTCCATAATTATATTTTAAATAAGAATCGGTATATTTTTCTCGTAATTCATATAAGCCAAAATATTGGCCATTGAGTAATACCACTACCGGTCTATAAGCATTATAAATAGCAAAAGTATCTTCTCTGCTTATACGCTCCATAAAAGCTTCTTTAAAAAAGATACTATTCCAAAAATTACTTCCATTACGCAAATAAATAGATGAATATTTATCTACGTGAGGTTTAGCCGGAATCAAAGCACTATTCACTACTCCATCACCAAAATTATTATTATCAAAATCTAAACGAAAGCTACGTTGAGGATTTCCTCTACTACCACCAGCACCCCCATCGATACGAATAGATGAATTTTGAGAGGCAATTAATGAATTATCTGTTTCAAAAATATCGATATGACAAGGGACTTTATAATCAGACCATGGATTATCAATGATACCTGGCCAACCATATAAATCCGAGCTATCCGCTGTTATACTATAGATAGGAACTGAATACAAATCGTTATATATATATGATTTTGTATGTATAGTACTAGGCAATACTGATGCTGCTCCAAAACAACGTGCTTTCAAAATAGTGGTGCTTGTGATGCTGATTGGTCCAGTATAAATAGGCGAACTTGCGATTGGATCTTGTCCATTGGTAGTATAACGTACAATGCCACCAGTAGTTGAATTATTAGTAATACTCACACTCATACTACTTGTATATACTCCACTTGGTGTATTAATAGTTGGTTTTGTTTCATAAGTTGTATAGGGTGAACTTACATTATTGGTATAGCCAGGTGTAGGTGATGCAAAAAAACGTATGGTATTTGTACCATCTGTATATCTTCCTTTGCTTTCATTTGCATTCACCCGAGTTAGTACCATACTATCTGTAATGACACTTGAAAGAGTAGATAAATAAAGTGTTTCACCTGCATTAGATAACTGAAAGTTAGCATGAATATTTCCTGTATAGGTAGTTGAGAACCAAGTAGGTGGTGTACTAAATAAACTCGATCCATTTTTCACTAATAAACTAAAGAATGGAATAGCACTTAAATCAGACGAAGCAGTATCTGCATTATGTATTTCTATAGCTAAATCATTCGTTCCATTTTGTAATATACTTTTGATTAAATTTTTATTCAGAATAAACATATCTGGAGCTGGAGCACCTGAATACAATATAGCTTCATGGTCAGCCGCTGTTTCATTCCAATTGGGTGGATAGCCTAATAAATTCGCTCGTGCAATTTCTACCCCATTTAAATAGGCCACAAATCCATCATCATAATCCATATGTAATAAAGCGTCTGCAATTTTTGAAGTATCGCTTATAGTAAATGAATAGCGCATATAAACAGCAAATGAAGAAGGTACGATTGTATTATCATCTCCATCTCCATAACCTATGCCACTAGCTCCAGTCGACCAGCTGGCATCATTAAAGCCTCTATTTCTCCATAAAGGATTATTAGTACCATCAGCTACTTGATATTTCCAAATACCCCCTTGTTGCACTACCATCTCCCAATGATGAGTAGTAATAGGTGCTACATAGGCTCCTTTATTTTTACTAGACGCATAAATCAATTGATATTGATACGCCGCTAATACTCTATCGGGTAATCTAAACTTAGTTAAATTATTTTTATTATCACTGATATAATAATTAGATAAATTGATAGGACTGGCACTGTTATTATATAATTCAAACCAACTTTTTGCTTCATAATCTTCATCGAATAATGCAGATTTATTGCAGGTAGAAACTTCATTAATCAATAATTGCGCTTGTACTATATATTGAAAACAGAAGCATAAAAATAGGGAGTAGATATATTTCATAATAAATAGATATACTCAAATTTACTACAAAAAAAAGATAAATAAGCGGTACTACTTATAATTTAATATATATAGGTGATCTGCTGGTAGATAAGTGTATGATTCTGAATAGAGGAACTAGAATCTTTTTTTCATTTTATCCCAAATTTCAAAATACAAATCGTAATTATTCGATTCACTTTTGATTTGTAATCGAGATTTCGTTAATGTCCAATCATGTGTATTATACAAAGGGAAGTGCGCATCTGCTTGAGGGAACATTTCATTCACTTTAGTTAGATAAATACGATTCGCCAAATGTAAAGTTTGTTCATAGATTTTAGCTCCACCGATGATAAACAATTCTGTTTCGTTTCTCGATTTAGCATATTCAATACCAGCTTCTATTGTGGTAAATGCTCTAATATTTTCGTTGGTGAATCCTGGATTGTTTGTAATAACAATATTTTCACGACCTACTAATGGTCTAAATTTTTTAGGGATAGATTCGTAGGTAACACGTCCCATCAATACGTGATGATTCATAGTTAACTCTTTAAAATAAGCCATATCAGCTGGAAGATGCCAAAGCAAATCATTATTGGCTCCAATTTCGTTTTTTAATCCGCAGGCTACTACTAAGGAAATTTTCATGTTTTATTTTTTTATGCTCACTCATTTAAACCTCAACTTATTTTCGATTTTGAATGTTTAATACAAGTTCTTTATTAATCATTCAAAGTTACTCTATAAATCAAAAAATAAAGCATCTATTTTTGAAATGAAGAGAACTTGTTACCTAATTGAAATATTTGACCAATTGATAGATGGATGTGCCTACAATCAACAGCAATACAATATACTTAAAATAGATATCTGAAATTTTTTGTAGAATTAATTTTCCAATCCAAGAGCCTATGATACTTATCAAGATTAAAAAAGGGATGAGTATTAAATATTTTTTTAAGAAATAACCATTATACACATAGATAACTGCTCTGCTTGAATCAACACCTAAATCTATCATGGCTGAAGTAGCGATGAATATGCTTTTTTCGAGATTGAATGCCGCAAGTGTTATACCCCTTATAGCCCCACCAGTGCCAATTAAGCCTGCTAAGAAGCCTGAGATAGCACCACCCGCATATAAATTTTGATTGCTTTGTTCAAGTTTTTTATTAGTAGTGAAAACCAAATAAACCGATAGAAATATCAATATAATATTCATCCCTAATTCGATTTCTTTTTGGGGGATAAAATCGGTGAGCAAGGCACCAATAATGACAAATATAATAGCGGGAATCCCTAATTTTAGTACGATATTTTTATCGATGCCTTTTCGAAACAAGAATATTTTAGACAGATTACTAAACACATGAAATACAGCGGTGATTCCTAATACTTCCTTGAATGGGAAAAATATAGCTGCGATAGGGACAAATAAAATAGAGGAACCAAATCCACTGATAGTACCTATAATTTCAGCAATTAATGCTAAGAGTAAAAAAAGATAGTATTCTTGTGTCAAAATAAATCAAGACGCTTAGTACGGTGTAAAGATAGAAAGAGTTTACACATTTTCGCCCCAATGTGCTAGTTCATCAGCTGACCATAATTCGGGGAAGAATATTCTTTTTTGATATTTTGGATGCATATATTTACGCCAATCACTTCCTCCTGTAGCTTCGCCACCACCAATATATTTAGCTGCTGCATAATAATGAGCCATTACCCAACTTACATTTACCGTATAATCATAATGACGCATCGCTTGAATCAACGCTTCATCTTTTTTTACTTCTTCGGGCAACTGCTTAAACTTAGTCCATAAGTTAGTAGTATTATAGCCTTCCATTTTATCGAGAAACATCACTTTGTATTTCTTTTCAAAATTGCGAATCAAGGTATTTTTCTTACCTGTTGTATGATCTTTCCCAGCCGCTTGCCAGTATAAATGTTCGTAGGCATGCTCATAAGGTGTATTTCGATCGATAGTAGCTCTAAATCTGAAATCAATTAAATTGATTAACTCGGTAGACGCAAATTCGATTAAACGATACTGCGCACTTTGGAAGCCACTTGCAGGCGTTAAAGTATTTCTAAATTTCATGTATTGATCTACTTCCATGCCATCCCCCATAATATCAAATGAAGTGGAAAGCATATCGAAATAGCGACTAATACGACGTAATTTTTCGGTGAAAAATGCTGCTTCTACTTTTTCTGATGCACTCACTTGATCAATCTCCCATAAAATCATTTTGAATAATAATTCATTGATTTGATGATACATGATAAATACCATTTCATCAGGTAAAGTGGTACGTTGCACTTGTAAACTCAATAAAGCTTCAGGCATGATATAATCCCAATACGTAATAGGATTCGACCAAACTAATCCTTCTAAATGCACGTCTGGATTTTGATCTATAGCTTGATATTTTTCTTCAATACGTTTTACTAATGCTTCTTTCTCAGGACTCATAATGTTGGTTTTGGATGTATATATAAAATTAAGCTGTAGTTACTGCTCCTATAAATTTATGAATAATATCATCAATAGCAGCTTCTGTGGTATCATGTGTAATATGATGATCTTTAATTATTTTTTTAATCATTTCTTCTTGTTCATTTCCTTTTTTCAATGCCGTTTGATATTCGATATTAGTAAAGGAAACCATCGTGTATAAAGGGAAATATGAATCGGGATATAAGAAGTTGATACGTCTTTCAATCTTTTGCAATAATTGAAAATCTGGATCATTTACTTTATCACGCATCACGATATAATTTTGCAAGGATAAGTCCTGTACCGCATCTCCATTCGGTTTGCGCAGTGTTTCATAGGTTTTAAAAATCTTGTTCCAATCATCGCCATACTGTTGCATCAAATCCCACATCACACTACAATCTTCAAATCCGCAATTCATGCCTTGTCCAAAGAATGGTACTGTAGCATGTGCTGCATCACCCATCAATGCTACCTTACCGTGTGTCCACGGGAAACAACGAACAATCGCTAAAGACGAAAGAGGATGTTGATCCCAAGTATCTGCTACTTCGGGCATCATCTCATAGAAATTAGGAAATACCTCTTTAAAGAAATCGCGTACTTTTTCTTTCGTAGTTAAATTATTAAAACAATGCGTATGTCCATCGAATGGCATAAACAAGGTACAAGTAAATGAACCATCAAAATTAGGTAAAGCAATCATCATAAATCGTCCACGTGGCCAGATATGTAATGTTTCTTTATCTAATTTATATGATCCATCGGCATTAGCTGGTAATAGAATTTCTCTATAACCATCGGGTATATAATTTTGCGAATAATTAAAACGATCTAATTTCTGCATCCCATGATATCTGGTAGCTGAAAATGCTCCGTCTGTTGCAAATACTAAATCGGCTTTTACTTCCGTAATAGCACCTGTTACCACATTTTTAAAATGATTGATTCCTTGATCTAAATTGACGTAAATACACTCTTCATTGAAATGTATTTTGGTATCTGTACTCTCTTCTGCCAGACTCATTAATTTAGCATTCAAATCACCTCTAGATACTGAATAAATCGCTTGATTGTTGTTGCCATAAGGTTGATAAGCTGTAGAACCATCTGGTTTATGCAAAGTACGTCCATACATCGGTATCGCTATTTTACGAATCTCATCTCCTATTCCTAAATCATCTAATGCTTTCCAACCTCTATAAGAAGTAGCTAAGTTAATCGATCGGCCCGCCGACATTTTGGCTAAACGCATATCTGATCGTCTTTCATAGACATTGATAGTATATCCTGCTTTTTTTAAATAGATGGCCCATAATGAACCTACTAAGCCTGCTCCAACGATGGTGGCTGTTTTAGTAGTTGCTTGTTGATTGCTTGTTGTACTCATCAAAAATGATTTTATAAGTTAAATTCAAAAATAAAAGTATGTATTTGAATTCACTTAACACTAAAAAATCTATAATGTTCCTCTTTTTGCTTGTTCGGCTTCAATACTTTCAAACAAGGCTTGAAAATTACCTTTACCAAATGATTTCGCACCTTTACGTTGAATGATTTCAAAAAACAAAGTAGGTCTATCTTCAACTGGTTTGGTAAAGATTTGTAATAAATAGCCTTCTTCATCTCGATCGACCATAATGCCTAATGATTTAAGCACTTTGATATCTTCAGCTATCTCTCCTACTCGATTCAAAACCGTATCATAATAAGTACCCGGTACATGTAAAAACTCTACTCCATGTTTACGCATTTGCGAAACGGTAAAGACGATATCATCGGTGGCAAGGGCGATATGCTGACAACCCGGACCACCATAAAAATCGAGGTATTCCTCAATTTGCGATTTTTTTAATCCTTGTGCAGGTTCATTGATTGGAAATTTAATTCTTCCATTGCCATTCGTCATCACTTTACTCATCAATGCAGTATACTGAGTAGAAATATCTTTATCATCGAAAGTCACTAAGTTCGCAAAGCCCATCACTTCTTCATAAAACTTCGACCATTTATTCATCGCCCCTAATTCTACATTCCCTACCATGTGATCGATATATTTTAAGCCCATTGCAGGAGGATAATACTCCGAATTCCATTGAACAAAACCTGGCATAAATATTCCTTTGTAATTTTTTCGTTCTACAAAAGTGTGTATCGTATCGCCATAGGTTTGAATAGACGATTTGATAATCGTACCCTGTTCATCTGAAAATACTGTAGGTGGCATCACAGATACTGCTCCTCTTTTGATAGTTTCGTTATACGCACTGGTTGCATCATCTACCCAAAGCGCAATCACTTTCACTCCATCTCCATGTTTACGGATATGTTCAGAGATTTCACTATTCGGATTGAAGGGAGTAGTAAGTACTAATCTGATTTTATCTTGTACCACTACATAGGAACAAGATTCTTTATTGCCTGTCTCTAATCCATTATAGGCAAGCGATTGAAAGCCTAATGCTGTTTTATAAAAATGTGCTGCTTGCTTAGCATTCCCTACATATAATTCTACATAATCGGTTCCATTAATCGGTAAGAAATCTTTAGCTTCTTGAAATATTTTTTCAATTCCATAATTGAAATTTTCAACTTGTGTTAAATTATCTGTTGACATACGAATTAATTTTTTAAATGAAATATATTATTCTAACCAAGATTTATAATAATCTTTAAGCTCAATATTCATAGCTTCTTCAGTAATCATTAAAGCATTGAATGGATCGACCATTACCGCTAATTCTTCTGTGCTTTTTTTGCCGATACTTTTTTCGATAGTACCTGGATGTGGACCATGAGGAATACCACCTGGGTGTAAAGTAATTTGACCTTTCTCTACATTTTTTCTACTCATAAAATCGCCATCTACATAATATAATAATTCATCACTATCGATATTGCTATG
>CANHVE010000130.1 GCA_947464015.1 Saprospirales bacterium
TGCGGAGTTTATGCGTGAAGTGAAAGAGAAAGGGTATAGTGATGCGCAGTTATCGTATTTGATGAAGGTAGATGATGAAGAATTGATTTACCGCAAACGTAAAGAATTGGGCATTCATCGAGTGTATAAAATGGTTGATACCTGTGCGGCAGAGTTTGCATCGACTACGCCCTATTTTTATAGCACTTTTGAAACCACGAATGAGAGTATTGTTTCGGATAGAAAGAAAGTGATTGTATTGGGTTCGGGACCGAATAGAATCGGACAGGGGATAGAGTTTGATTATTGTTGCGTGCATGGCATCCAGGCTATTAAAGAGAGTGGCATGGAAGCGATTATGGTGAATTGTAATCCAGAGACGGTTTCTACGGATTTTGATACGGCGGATAAATTATATTTTGAGCCGGTGTATTGGGAACATATTCGCGAGTTGATTGAGCATGAAAAACCGGAAGGGGTGATTGTGCAATTGGGTGGACAAACAGCGTTGAAATTGGCGGATAAGATTACAAAGATGGGCGTGAAGATTATTGGTACTTCGTATGACAATATGGATATTGCGGAAGATAGAGAGCGTTTTTCGGATCGTTTGAAAGCTTTGAATATTCCGTATCCGAAATATGGTGCGACTAAAAATGTAGATGATGCGATAGCGGTGGCTCATGAGGTGGGTTATCCGGTATTGGTTCGTCCCTCGTATGTATTGGGTGGACAACGTATGCGAATTGTGATTAATGATGAGGATTTGACGCGTAGTGTGATTAGTATTTTGAAGCATCATCCCGATAATAATATATTGATTGATCATTTCTTGGATCGTGCAGAGGAGTGTGAAGTGGATGCGATATTTGATGGGGAGAACTTGCAGATTATGGGTATTATGGAGCATATAGAGCCTGCTGGGATTCATAGTGGGGATAGTAATAGTGTGTTGCCAGCATTTAATTTGAGTGAGAACGTGATTAACTTGATGAAAGAGTATACGTATAAGATTGCGAAAGACTTGAATATATTGGGATTGGTGAATATACAGTTTGCGGTGAAGAATGAGGTGGTGTATGTGATTGAGGCGAATCCAAGGGCTTCACGTACTACGCCGTTTATTTGTAAGGCATATCAGATACCGTATTTGAATATTGCTACGAAGATTATGTTGGGGGTAAATAAGTTGACTGATTTTACGTATGAAGAGAAGTTGGAGGGTTATGCGATAAAGGAGCCGGTATTTTCGTTTAATAAATTTCCGAATGTGAATAAGGAGTTGGGTCCAGAGATGAAGAGTACAGGGGAAGCGATACGTTTTATTAAACATCTGAAAGATCCTTATTTTAGGGAGTTGTATAAGATGAAGAGTATGTATTTGAGTAGATAGGAAATAATAATAGAAAATAAATGGTATTATTAAAATTATTAATACTATCTTTGCGACTTATTAAATTTTTTATACATTGAATACAGGAACAGTAAAGTTCTTTAATGAGTCTAAAGGTTTTGGATTTATTATTGAAGATGGAACCAACAAAGAGTACTTTGTACACGTAAACGGATTGAAAGATCAAGTTAAACAAAATGACAAAGTTTCTTTCGAAGTGGTTGAAGGAAGAAAAGGATTAAATGCCGTAAATGTTAGAGTAGTAAATTAACTTATTTCATATTTACCAATTTAGTTTAAAATGTCTGCGCGATGCGTGGACATTTTTTTTGTGGTTGGGTAAAGTGATCACCAACCTTTTTGTTTCATCCTATGGTTGGTGTTGTTACGCTGTGGCGTGACCATTAAGCACTAAAGTTTAAGTAATTTCCTTTTAAAAATACTATTCTCTTTTACATCCTCATGTTTTCGGTTATAAATAAAGGAAGTTTTCACGCTTTCAGCTTGACAGGCCTTCTGAAGGACGAGGTGGGCGGATAGGCCTCCTGTACCGAATGTTCGGTAGTTCAGGGACTTGCGTATTGAACCTATCGAGGAGCGGATTTCGTTTGAAACACTTTAAGATGATATAACTAATTTGATTAAGCTATCCATCAATTTGCTAATTGACTAATCTGCTAATTTGCTAATTACTTCTTAATTGATTCTTCATACTCTTTGTTCAAGCCTTGAATCACGGCATTGGTGATATCATAGGTTTTGTCGGTATAGAGTAAAGAGGCAGAATTGCGTGAATAGGTTAATACAAACGTATATTTTTTATCTGCATTAATTTTTTGGATATAATCTTCTAAACGTTTTAGAAAAGCTTCATTGAAGTCGGCCGTTTCTCTATCTAATTGATCGGAGAAATTGGCTTCAAAGTTTTGCAATTCCATTTGTTTGTTTTGTAATTTGATTTGAGTGGCTTCCATTTCATTATCGGTCATGGTAGGAGCGTTGTTTTGAGCAGTTTCATACATTTTTTGGAACTCCATTTTTTTACTTTGAAGTGTTCCTTCCATACTTTCAGCTTTCTTTTTTAGTTCATCTCTTTTTTCGGTAAAGTATTTATATTTATCTTGAATACTATCTACATCTACATAGGCGATTTTAACAGATTTATCCACTTTTGCACCTTCTTGTAATTTGATATCGGTACCGCTAGACTTTTTATTGAGTACTAAAAAAAATAAAACACCGATAAGCACTAAAAGCACGGCATTGATAACATATGATATTTTTTGCATAAACGTATAATTTTCTGCAATATTAGTACAATAATTTAAATATACAGGAAGATTATCAAGGTATTAACATAGATTAATTTTTGGAAAAAAGTCATTTTTTAATTTATTATAATTAGATTTGTTCAAATTTAACTTAAAATCAATATGAAACAATTTTCTATTTTATTATTAGCTACATTTTGTTTAATGGGGAGCTTGAATGTATCGGCACAAGCTACTAAAGAGCTTAAAGAAATGACGCCTTTAAAAGATTCTTTATATTTAAAAAAGAAGGATTACCAAAGACAAATGGATTATGAGAATAATACGTATGCTTTTGCACCAAAGAAAAAAAATATGTGGTCTATAGGAGTACATGGAGGTATGCCTTATTTAATTGGAGATATAGATGAGAAAATAGCATATGGTGCAGGTCTTAATATACAAAAATCGTTAGGACATACTTTTGCATTACGTTTCCAAGGAATCTATGCACAATTGAAAGGTCAAGAAGTTTTCAAAACAACTTCTAATTCATTTAGAAATTACAATTTAGAATTTATGGATTTCTCTTTACAAGGAATGGTGTATTTAAACAATATCAATTTCTACAAAAGAAATCCTAGAACTTTAATCTATACGTTTGCAGGTGCAGGGGTATCGACTAGAAAAGTGACAACTAACTTATTAGATGCAAATGGTGCTGCGTATGATTATACAGCTATCAATTCAACATATAATTTCTTAGATCGTTTCAGAGTACAAAAAGATTTGAAAGCTTTACAAGATAAAACGTATGAAACATTAATCAATAATAAACCAGGTTCAATCAGAGGTGGAGGACGTCAAGTGAATCCAACTATCGTATTAGGTGCAGGTTTAATGTTTAAATTATCTAGAAGAATTGACTTGAACATAGAAGAAAGAATTTCATATCACGCAGATGATGCGATGGATGGTACACGTTTCACAAGAGAAGGTTACTATTCAGGTTCACAAGATATCATGTCATACAGCAGTATTGGATTAAACTTTAAAATTGGTAAACGTGAAGAGCCATTGTATTGGGTTAATCCTGTGACTAAGACTTATGAAGATTTAATGGCATTGAAAATCGCTACTAAAAATCCTGAATTCATAAAAGATGAAGATGAAGATGGAGTAATGGATATTTATGATAAAGATTTAAATACACCTAAAAACACGATGGTTAATACACACGGTATCGTAATGGATATTGATGGTGATGGTTACCCAGATAGATTAGATGACGAGCCATTCTCACCTAAACGTGCGAAAGTAAATAAAAATGGTGTAGCTATGGATGCTGATCAAGATGGTGTTGCTGATTTATTTGATAGAGAAAATGGAAGTCCAGCAGATGCTTTAGTAGATGCTAAAGGTATTGCAATCAATAATAATGGACCAGCTGTGAATGCCAATGTATTTGATCCAATTTTCTTTGATTTAAATAAAGATGTGGTGAAGAAAGAATTCTATCCTAACTTATACAGATTGGCTAGTTATATGCAAGCAAATCCTTCTGCAAAAATCAAAGTTACTGGTAATACAGATAATAGAGCGAATGATGATTACAACATTAAATTATCTGAAAGAAGAGCAAATAACGTAGTGAATTTATTAGTTACTACATTTGGTATTGCTAAAGATAGATTTGAAATTGTAGCAAATGGTAAAAACAATCCAGTGGTGGGTGGTTTACCAGCAGTAGCAAATCCAACTAACGAAGGAAGTTACTATTTAAATAGAAGAGTAACATTTGAATTAAAATAATTTAAACATACATATAGAAAAAACGCTTCTAATTGAAGCGTTTTTTTTTGTAAAAAATAAAACTATACCTTGATTAAAGTTTGTCATATCACTACCGTTCATCCTTCTAAAGATGTGCGTATATTTCATAAAGAATGTACTTCTTTAGCAGGTGCTGGATATGAAGTGTATTTGTTGGTATTAAACGCTAGTAGTGAGCAAGCCAATCAGGTGGATATCATCGGGGTGAATCATCCATTTAGTGGCCGTATAGATCGAATCAAAAATGCGCCGCATATTGCCTTACAACATGCCTTAGCCGTCAATGCAGCTATTTATCATTTCCATGATCCTGAATTTTTACGCGTGGCACTTGATTTAAAAAAAGCAGGAAAGAAAGTGATTTATGATGTACATGAAGATGTGCCTCGACAGATCCTCGCTAAATATTGGATTCCATTTGTGTTTAGGAAAATGATTTCGGTCTTATTTGAAAAGTATGAAAATTATGTGGCTTCAAAATTAGATTATATCATTACAGCCACCCCTTTTATTCGCGATCGATTTTTAAGAATAAATAAAAACACGATAGATATCAATAACTATCCGAAACTAGATGAATTCGATTTGGATATAGAACCGAGTTTTAATTCGAATCAAGTTTGTTATATTGGAGGCATTGAAAAAGTGCGTGGTATCCATGAAATGGTTGATGCCTTAGCATTTTGTGATGCAAAGTTAGCCTTAGCAGGTAAATTTTCTAGTGCAGCATTAGAAGCTGAAGTAAAACAAAAAGCGACATGGAATCAAGTTGATTTTGTAGGTTTTCTGGATCGCCAAGCGGTACAAGCCTTATTGAAAAAAAGTATGGTAGGATTAGTGACACTACATCCAATTATTAATTATATAGATGCCTTACCCGTAAAGATGTTTGAATATATGGCCAGTGGCATACCTGTTATTGCCAGTCATTTTCCTTTATGGAAAAATATTATAGAGGAAGTTAGCTGTGGTATTTGTGTTGATCCTATGAATCCCAAAGCCATCGCAGAAGCAATGAAGAAGTATATAGAACATCCCGACTTAGCAAGGCAACATGGAGCGAATGGTAAAAAAGCCATCCTCGAAAAATACAATTGGACGATTGAGGAAAAGAAATTAATCAATATTTATAACCAATTATCAATATAATAACAAAAATCAGTTACTGCTGTTCTTTTCTGTATTATAGTAAAGTTTATTTTTTAATCTTCTTCTTAAGATACCAAGCGCTATACAGAATGATAGAAGTGGTAATACAGCCTTTAATGATAAAAAAGGCGATAGTGTATTTGGCTAATGATTTAACATTTATACCTAAACGTTCGATCAATGATGGGCAGCACAAATAGGTAATATAAATTAATAAGAAACTTATAATGACAGTCCAACCAATATATCGAAGTGCTTTTCTATACTTTTCAAGAATCATTTGCAAATGTAAAACTTAATACAGAATTAAACTCATAGAATTTAAATATGTTTACATTTGTATATGAAAAAAATCAGTTTATTTATTTTAGTTTATATCATTTTTTGGAGTCAATTATATGCTCAAACAAGCACTACTAGTACTGTTCCAGATAAACCCAAATTGGTTGTAGGAATTGTAGTAGATCAAATGCGATGGGATTATTTATATCGATTTGAATCGAAATATTCAGCCAATGGTTTCAAACGATTATTAGCACAAGGCTACTCGTGTGAGAATACGCAAATACCCTATATTCCTACTTATACCGCACCGGGACATACTTGTATTTATTCAGGTTCGGTACCAGCGTTACATGGCGTAATTGCGAATAATTGGTATGATAAAAAAATAGAGAAGTCGATTTATTGTACAGATGATGCTCGATATTCAAGTGTTGGCGATTCGTCTATTGCAGGGAAGATGTCGCCCGTACAATTATTAACTACTTCTATTTGTGATGAATTAAAATTGGCCAATAATTTTAAATCGAAGGTGATTGGTATCGCTATAAAAGATAGGGGAGCCATATTACCAGCGGGACATTCAGCAGATGGAGCTTATTGGTATAGTGGCACGAGTGGAAGATGGATTACATCCACGTATTATAGAAACAGTTTGCCTAAATGGGTGAAAGAAAGCAATGATAGTTTAGCGAAGAATTATAAGATGAATGATACTTGGAAAACCATCATGGATTTAGAAAAGTATAGTGAGAGTACTGAAGATAATGTGGTATGGGAAACTCCGTATAGAAATGAAGATAAACCGGTATTTGTGCATAATGTAAAAGCCTTATTAGACTTGAGTCCAGATATATTAAAAGCTTTACCATATGGAAATAAAATGACTTTAGATTTTGCCAAGAATGCGATTAAAGGCGAAGACTTAGGGAAAGATAATATTACAGATTTTTTAACGGTGAGTTTATCTTCTACCGATTATATAGGTCATCAATTCGGCACCAATTCAGTAGAAATTGAAGATACCTATTTGCAATTAGATAAAGAATTAGCTTCTTTTATTACGTATCTAGATGTAACAGTAGGGAAAGGAAATTATTTACTTTTTTTAAGTGCAGATCATGGAGCAGCTCATAATGCTACGTTTTTACAAACGAATCATATTCCTTCAGGAAATATGTTATTAGATTCGATGAATAGAAAAATCAGTCAATATGTTTTAACTGAATTCAAAGATTCTAACATTTTGTATGGATTATGTAATCAAGAAATATATTTAAATCATGCTGCCATTGAGCGTAATCATTTAAATGTAGAAGACGTAAAAACGAAATTGATCAAGTATGTAAAAGGAATCAATGGAGTAATGAATGCTGTAGATTTAGCCAATTTATCAGCCAGTACCTTAATTGATAATCTACGTACATCGATAGAAAACGGATATAATGCGCAAAGAAGCGGAGATATCTATATCATTTTTCAACCTGCCTGGATGGAAGATTTCACTAAAGGAACAACCCATGGTTCTTCATTTAGATATGATACACATATCCCTTTAATTTGGTATGGTTGGAATGTAAAAGCAGGTAAAGATTATAGTGAAATACATATGACGGATATTGCACCTACCATTGCAAGTATGTTGCGTATTCAAGAACCTAATGGTACAGTAGGCAAACCTATACTAGGATTATTTAAGAAATAA
>CANHVE010000131.1 GCA_947464015.1 Saprospirales bacterium
GAGTAGTTTTTTTTAAATATCAAATGCATTATTCGAAATATTTTGCTAGAAAAAAGCTGTTTTTTAGGTTGATTATAATTTAATGAATCATATAAAAGCACATATAATCATTTTATAGAGGAACTATTTCGCTCTGATTGGCAATATTTCAATATATTTATGCAGTTATATGATGATTAAAAAAGTACTCCTTACTTTAGTATTATTTAGCTTGACGCAATTGAGTTTTGCGCAGGTTTTTCTATCTAATAATGCATCTATATCTATTACTGATAAGGCATTACTAAGTGTAAGAGGCGATATCATCAATCGCAGCAATGGTTTTATTTATAATACAGATACCATCGATTTAATAGGAAATTGGCAAAATGATAATGCCCAACATGCGATGGATTCTACCTATGCTGGAATAGTGCGTTTTACTGGGGCAGATCAACGATTAGAAGGTTTGTATGAAACTTATTTTTATCATGTTTCACTTGAAAACAGTGGGATTAAGAGCGCAAGTATCGATCAACGAAATTATGGAAAACTACTCTTAAATGATAGAGAATTAGCCATGAATCCATATACCTTTTGGGTTAAAAATCCGAGTATAGATGCGGTAACTAATACCACAGGTTTTGTGAGTAGTACCGATGATGGAGGGATACAACGGAATATGAATCAAACCGGCTCTTATCTATTTCCAGTTGGAAGCAGTGCTGGTTCAACTCTATACCGACCTATATACATTCACACGAAGAACAACCTATTTCAACAATATAAAATTGGCTTGACTCCTAGAGACGCTACTTTGGATGCATTTGATAGAGATATCAAAGAACGCTTTATTTGTACTATTAATCCTCTTTATTATCATCGCCTCTATAAAAATACCAATACCGATGCAGTAGATATCGATTTTTGGTATGAGCCTATCGATGGCAATTATAATACTGTTGCGCATTGGGATAATACAGCTATTTGGCAGAAACCCGATACCGCCATACAAAATTTAGTTGGTGCTTATTGGGTTACACAAATTCGAGATTGGAGCGATTTTGACGAAAAAGCTTTTGCTTTAGCCTATGTTAGTGCACCCTTTGGTTTAGCGGGTAATGATACGAGTATATACTTAGGTGCTTCTATTCAATTGCAAACTGAATCGAGCATCAATGCAGTTTGGTCGCCCGATTATAATATCACATGCACTGCCTGCGACAATCCAGTTGCTACACCAGATACGAGTACCACTTATTATGTTGTAACCGAACGAAAAGATGGATGTAAAAATATTGATACCATTCATATCGAAGTGATTCCTAGTTTAGATCAAGTTGATTTATTTATTCCAAATTTGATCACACCTAATGGAGATGGTTCGAATGATAATTGGATCATACGTGCCTTAGAGCAGTTTCCCGATAATGAAGTAGTTGTTTTGAATCGATGGGGAGATCAATTATTTGTGAAAAAACCTTATGATAATAGTTTTAATGGAACGCTATGGGGCAAAGAATTACCAGAGGGAACCTATTATTATTTAGTGAAGATTCACGTATTGGATGAATCCAAAACCTTTGATGGACCTTTAACGATTATTCGATAATGAAGAAAAGGATAGGCTTTTTATTGTTGTTATGTAGCTGTGTAGTGATGATACACGCACAACAAGTATATCATTATAGTTTGTATTCCGACAATAGTTTTATGATTAATCCAGCGCTTACAGGGATTAAAAATTATTCAGAAATCAATGCTTCATTCAGAAAGCAATGGCATAAAGTAGATAAAAGTCCGATGACTTCTTTAATAGGATTCAATAGTGGCATGCCCGCTAAACATATAGGATTTGGCGCTTATGTATATGATGATGAAACAGGTCCAAATGCTTTAACAGGTGCAGGTATATCATTTGCATATCGCATTTTAGATAATGAAAAATACTATAAATTTAAACGAAGAAGAATGGGCACACGTAGTTTCTCATTTGGATTAAATGCCTCTATTGTATATTATCGTTTGAATTTAAAAAATGTAAAACTAGATGATCCATCAGATGTGCTATTAGCTTCAGGAGCCAATACCTATAAGATTTTTCCAGATGTTGCTTTTGGATTTATGTACAATGCCCCTAAGTTTTATTTAGGTTTTTCTATTCCTCAATTATTGAATTTAAATATCAAATATAAATCGGATGCTACCTTTAAGGATATAAAAAAAATGCAACATTATTATATTCAAACTGGCGGACGAATTTATTTCGGTGATGATCGATTTAGCTTAGAACCTAGTGTTTGGTTGAAGTATGTAATTGGAGGTTTTCCGCAAGGATTAGCGAATG
Organism: Saprospirales bacterium; assembly: GCA_947464015.1. Lineage (GTDB taxonomy): Bacteria > Bacteroidota > Bacteroidia > Chitinophagales > CAMDFR01 > CAMDFR01. The sequence continues at coordinate 2,327 of CANHVE010000131.1, forward strand.
TACGTTTCAACATTATTGACAAAGGATATGCAGGTATCAGTTATAGAAGTTTAAATGGTTTAACATTGGAAGGAGGTGTAATCATCAAAAAGAAATTTAAAATAGGTTATGCTTACGATATTGAAATGAGTAAATACATTAAAGATCTTGGTATGACACATGAACTTTATCTGAGTTATCGTTTTGTTCCAAAATATATGAAGTAATGTGCATATATTTTTATCGATAATCAATACCTAGATTATTATTTATTTTTTATACTTTATTTTTCTAGTAAAATGTTATATTTTTATCTAAAATATATCTATGCTGATTAGTAATGTTTAGTATATTTATGCTTCTATATATACAAGCTGTTTTTATCACCTTATATATTGTAATATTCTGCTTAAAACAAAATTGGAAACTAAATGATAATTAAATCGTAATGATAGCAACTACAAAAAAATGTTTTATGAACAGCATATGGCACAATTAACCAAAAAAGTAATTTTAGTAGGCCAATTATTAGTAGGTAAGACCTCTATTTTTAATAAGTACATCTATAATAAATTTTCAGAACAATATACCTCCATTATTGGGGTTCATATAGATAAGAAGACACTTGAAATTGAAGAGCATCAATTAAATTTAATTTTATGGGATTCGAATCAAGAGAATACGCCACAATCTTATTTCTTAGGAACTGGAGGAGTGATTTATGTAATTGATTTAAGTAATGCTTCTTTATTTAATACGATAAAAGAAGATATCAGTTTTATCAAAAATAGACTACCTAATATTCCTATCCTTATAGTGGGGAATAAAAAAGATTTATTAAGCGAATCGGCATTAAGCGATGTAATTGATCATTTACCCATTACTCCAGATTTACTTACGAGCGCTAAAACAGGCGAAAATATCGACTTAATTTTTGAGACTATAGGAAAAATGATGATTCCTTCTTCGAATTAAATCAACGCAATAACACTGATTTCTACATTCACATTTTTAGGCAATTTACTTACTTCTACTGTTTCTCTTGCAGGATAAGGTTCTGACATGTATTTGGCATATACTTCATTAATTTTAGCGAAGTTGTTCATATCATTAATAAATATACTAGCTTTCACTACTTTACTAAAATCGCTACCCGCTTCAGCTAAAATATAAGAAAGATTTTTCATCACTTGTTCAGTCTCCATTTCAATACTCTCTTGAATCAAATGACCTGTAGCTTCATCAATAGCTATTTGTCCGGATACAAACAATAGATTTCCAACCTTTACAGCTTGATTATAGGGGCCAATAGGGGCAGGTGACAAAGTACTGTTGATTATTTCTTTATTCATAAGTGTGATGTATTATGTATTTTCGTGCAAAAGTATTACAAATATGCAAATTATAGCAATTGGCGATGATCAAAGATATGAAGAACTTCGTAAAAAATTAGCTTCATTACAAATCGATATTACTCGCATTACAGATGTAGAAGAAGAAATGGATGAAATAAAAACAGCGGATATCATCTTTGATTTAAATTTTGATGATGATGCTGATAATTTAGCTTTTTATGCTTCTCTCAAAGACAAATATATTTTTGTAAGTGCTGTAAAAACTTCATTGGCCGAACAAGTATATGTTTTAGGAGAAAAATTGAAATGTAAATTAATTGGTATGAATGCCATTCCAACCTTTATTGATAGAGAGCGTTGGGAATTAAGTTTATATTATTCATTTATGGCAGAGGATGTTCAGAAAATAATGAGCCAGTTAAAAATCAATTACGATATCGTGGCAGATAGAGTAGGGATGGTGACTCCACGTATTTTATTTATGATTATCAATGAAGCATGTTATACCTTACAAGAAGGTACTGCAAGCATTGAAGATATAGATCAAGGGATGAAATTAGGAACCAGTTACCCTTTTGGTCCCTTTGAATGGTGCGACAGAATTGGGATTACTGATGTATTCGAAACTTTAGTTTCAATTTATGAAGATACCAAAGAAGAGCGATATAAAATTTGCCCTTTATTAAAAAACAAATATTTACGCAATCAAACGTTCTATAAAGTAGCCAAATGATATTAGTGTATGCACCAAGAAAGTCGAACCGACTTTCCTTTATTTTAGATACTATTTTTAAAAGTATATTAAAGACCGATTATAAATTCACGGCTGAAAAAAATGTATTTGAACAAAGTGAATTGCCTAAATTAAGTTATGGCGAATGGGCAATTGATGATGAAATATTCATAAAAGCTGATGAAATTCTTTTTGAAAAAGAGATTGAACCCAAAGATATTACTGTGGCTGAATGGCAAGGAATGCCTATACTATTTGCTCATGATCATACATTAGCTACAATTCCATTTGATTTATTTGCAGCTTCATTTTATTTAATTAGTAGATACGAGGAATATTTACCAAGCAAAAAAGATATGCATGGTCGATTTGATCCTGTTCATTCAATCGCCTATAAATACCAGTTTATAGAAAGACCACTCGTAGATGAATATGCGATGTTATTGCGTCAATTATTGCTAGAGAAATATCCCGATTTAGAATTACCGATTCGTCCTTTTCAATTTATACCAACCTTCGATATTGATAATGCTTTTGCGTATTTATATAAAGGATTTTGGAGAGGATTTTTAGCTTCTGCGAAATCGCTAGTGACCTTTAAATTCAAGGCTTTTGCTCATCGTGTAAAAGTGCTTTCTAAAAGGCAACCCGACCCATACGATACTTTTGCTTGGATAAAAAAAGTGCATCAACGATTGAATATAAAACCAATCTTATTTTATTTGTTGGGCGATTATGGCAAGTACGATAAAAATATTCCTTATAATCGAGAAGAATTACAAGAGCTAATTAAAGAAACCAGTAATTGGGCACATATCGGTATTCATCCATCGTATCATACCCCTTTACAAGCCAATAAATTAAAGGCAGAGATCAAACGATTGAATACGATTAATAATCAAATTACAACTAAATCTCGTCAACATTTTCTACGATTATTAATGCCTATCGCGTATCAAAATATTTTACAAAGTACGATTGTAGAAGATTATACCATGGGATATGCACCTTTAGTTGGCTTTAGAGCAAGTACTTGTACGCCACATTATTTTTTTGATGTAAAAAAAGATGAACGAAGTATTTTGAAAGTATATCCATTTTGTTTTATGGATAGTACATGGCGCTATTACTTAAATCAAGATCCAGAAACATCAAGTGCTAAATTAACTGAGTTGATGACTAAAGTACAAGAAGTAGGAGGGGTATTTATTACCTTATTTCATAATGATACCTTTGAGCACAATGAATGGAAATGGGTATACGAAAAAATGCTTGATCAAATTCAATTGTATTTGAAAAAAGAAGATGAATATTAAATATATCAAACAGGCAGCGATTGACAAAGCAAAATGGGATACTTGTGTGATACAAGCTCGATGTAGTCATCCTTATGCCTTAAGTGATTATTTAGATGCTATTACAGATGCAAGATGGAATGCTTTGGTGATGGGCGATTATGATGCGGTGATGCCTTTACCTGCTCGACAAAAAATGGGGATTCAGTATGTATATCAACCTTTTTATGCGCAACAATTAGGAATCTATTCCAGTAAAACTATAGATGTATCGCTCGAACAAGCATTTATTCAAGCGATTCCCAAACATTATTCGTATATCGATATTCAATTGAATTATACACATCCAGTATCAAAGCATCAGAAGTGTAATTTAATTTTAGATTTGAATCAAACACGAGATGCACTGTATGCCAATTATAGCAATAATTTAAAACGCAATATTCAAAAGGCACTACAACATAATCTTCAATTTAAAAAGCATGATGAGCTGCAAACGTTTTTGTCATTTGCGAAGCAGATAATGTTAAACGAGAAGCATGCTATATATTCAACTTCTATTTATAGCTCACTTGAAAAGATCAGCAAGATGTTATTTTCAAAAGGTATAGCACATATTTATCAAGTCAGTTATCAAGATGAAATTTGTACGATGATGTTAGTAGTTGAATACAGAAATAGATTAATCAATTTAGTACCCTTGACTACTTCAAAAGGAAAAGAAGTTTCTAGTTCTCCATTTTTATATCATCAATTGATTCAGCAATATGCGGAAAGCCCTATTTATTTTGATTTTGAAGGGTCGGAGATAGCAGGAGTGAAGCAGTTTTACAAGCAATTTGGAGCTATTGAAGAAAATTATCCGATATTAAAAATCAATCGATTGCCTATATGGATGCGATGGTTAAAGAAATAAGAAAACTATTATAGAAATAATTTAATAGCTTCTAAAATATTAATCACTGTTTTGTCTGTTGGTAAAAGGATATGTTCTTCGTTTTTGAGTTCATCTATTTTAATCCATCTAAAGTTTTCATTGGATCCTTTTTCAAAATCAAATTTTTTACTACTAGTTTTGATTTTACTCCAATCACTACTTCCAACTAAGTAGTAAATACATAGTACTTGTTTATTATCATCAAACAATGAATGGATATATACATCTGTGGTATATAGATGTTCTTTCACTTGAACTAAAACCCCCGTTTCTTCTTTAAATTCGCGGATTAAGCAACTACGAGTTCCTTCGCCAAATTCTAGGCCACCTCCTGGGAATTTTGTATATTTTTCGCCACGTATCAATTCATCTGATACGAGTACATGATGATGTTCGTTGATTAGAATACCATAGACACGTATATTAAACCCGATTATATGTTCACTCATTTGATCAAAATTCTACTACAAATTTATAATTAATTTAAGAGAATAAATTTAAAATTATTCTCTTTTTATTTCCAAATAATAATATTCAATTTTATAATGTTAACTGTTGGCGCACGCGTGCCGCGTGTGCCTATTAATTAACGATTTTTTTTAGTACAATTTTGCTACTCAATAACACAAGCGACACGCTTGCACCAACTTATATTTAGGTCTTAAATAAATTCTCTAATTTTGTCATTACTTAATTTTTAATTGTTTTTTTTAATCTCCAATATTAATTTTATTTAGTACTATTTAGCACAAGCGACACGCTTGCGCCAACAAAGAAATAGGTCTTAAATAAATCTTCTACATTTTAGCTTGTGAAAAAATTAGTTTTTAGTAAAAATTTTATGTTGAACGGAAATGTTGGCGCGCGC
>CANHVE010000132.1 GCA_947464015.1 Saprospirales bacterium
CGCCAGCATCATAAGAAGCTCCTCCAGTGGGATTAAAAACACTCGTAATAAATAATGTTTTATTGCTGTTATTGGCTACCCCACATCCGGGAGGTAATACACCACCTTCATCATCTGCCACTAACCAAAAATTAGGATCGGCACCATTCACTCCGGTTGCCACATTCAAAGTCCATAAGTGTGTAGCTTCAAAAGTTTCTAGATAAAGTGTATCTATACGATGACCATATTGTGTATCTGTTAGAGTGACGGAATAAGTACCTGTATCTAGTCCAACGGCGCTGGCATTGATACCTCCATAAGGCGACCATACATAAGAATAGTGTCCAGTACCTCCACTTGGGATTGCAGTAGCGCTTCCATCAGAACCACCATTGCAAGTTACATTTACATGTGTGGTACTTACTGAAAGTTGAGCATGGAGTGAAAGAAAGCTACCTGGTATCAAGCTGATGCAAATCAAAAATTTAGCTATTAAATGGAAAGTTCTTGTCATATTAATTTGATTTTGGTATAAAATAAAAAATAGAATTCAAGCCCCAAGAATAGAACAAAATCTTCGGCGCTATGCAAATATACTGATTGACTTTTTTAAATGCAAATAACAATTAATCAGTTGATTCATGAGCCTATAGGATGATGCGATGTTAAATGACTTGCCCATCAGAAAGTAAAAGAATATTTTCTAACATTGAGTTAATTCAATAATTTCATCTGCATGCTTTTTCATTTCATCTAAATCATGCGTGGCTATGATTATCCCTTTTTCAGCATTCTTTAAAGAGACTAATAAGTTCCATATTTTTTCTCTATTTAAATAATCTAAAAAAGAGGTAGGTTCATCTAAAACAATAAATGGCGTTTGACGAATCACTGCTAAGGCAATCATTACTTGTTGCAATTCCCCATCACTAAGGGTTTGAACATTTTTATGATAAAGTGATTCTATTTGAAAGGAAGATATTACTTCTTGAATAATAGATAGATCTTGCGCACTAATTTGACCAAACATATTCTGTTGTAAATATCTACCATGTTCTAGCAATTCAGCTACTTGCATAGGAAAAGTAAAACTATGACGTGTACTTACAAAGGATACTAATAAGGATAATTCTTGTGCACTTAAATCAGTATAATTTTTATGATTCAGTTGAAGTTTTCCTTGATAATCCAATGCTAAACCGGTGATGATTTTTAGTAAGGTACTTTTGCCACTGCCATTTAATCCTTTAATAGCATAGAGTTTGGAGTTCTCAAAGGTATAATTGAATGAATCAATTATTTTTTTCGATTCAATTGTAAATGATAAATCCTGACAAGTAATTTGCATTTTCTCCATGATTATTTGTAATCTATTGGTTTTTTGATGAGCATATAAATTACTACTGGACCACCAATAATACTGGTGATGACATTGATAGGAATATTCATTTCAATAAAAGGCAAATTGCAAATGATTGAACATGCTACGCAAACAATACTTCCCATCAATAGCACCACAGGAAATAATTTGATATTATTAGAACTGCCAATCAAACTTCTGCAAGCGTGTGGTATAGCCAATCCTACAAATGCAATGGGACCGCAATAAGCAGTAATGGCACTAGCTAGGATAGTACTTGAAATAATTAACAAGGTTTTTGTTCGTTGCACTGCTACTCCATTTTGTTGTGCAAAGGCATCATTAATTTGTAATAAATTAGAAGCTTTTAAAGTAGGTAATGCACTTAGAAGTCCTATGAATACTACTACAGATAATATGATTAACTGCATATAACTTAAGTTTTGGAAAGAACCAAAACTCCAAAATACAAAACTTTGTAAAGCATTTTTATCAGCAATACTTTCTAATAAAGTTACAATGGCACCTGCAACACCACTTAATAATAAGCCTACAATCAATACTGTGGAAATACTCGCAACCTTACGACTGATATATAAAATCACTAAGGCAATTAAAATACTGCCTATAAAAGCAGATACTACGATACCTGAATATTCTACAAATGGGATTTGAATAAAAGCTATGCCTAATATTGAGCTGCTCATTAAGAATAAAGCCACGAATAAACTGGCACCACTGCTAATGCCTAGTACAAAAGGACCAGCCACCGGATTTCTAAAAAGTATTTGCATTTGCATCCCACTAATGGCAAGCGCCGCGCCAGCGATGATAGCTGTGAGTAATGTTGGAATCCGATTATAGAGAATAATTTCTTTACTATAAGCATTGTCATTAGTAGTAGCATCAAAAATATGTAGCCATTCATGTAGGCCTATACTTACTTTTCCAATACTCAGATGTAGTATAGATAAGAGTATAAGTATAACTCCTAATAATATAATTTGTGTGCTATAATGTTTCAATTTTTCTGTAATAATATAAAGAGTTGTGGTTTGTACTCTTTGGGTGAAAAATGTTCATTAAGTCTTGTAAAATTACATCTGGTTGTACGATACCAGCTTCCCAAAAATCATTTGCTTTAGCCGAATTGATTCGATTGTTATTATTGTAAATATGATTGTTTTTGTAGGCTTTTAATGCAGCAATTGCGGCATATGATGTTTCTAATTCTTTTTTGTTTTTGCAATTATTTACATGAATAAAATAATCAGCTTTCATCGCCATCATTAATGCTTTTTCGTAGGAAATATTTACACCGCCAGTTTCTTTATTGTCTTGAAAAACATAATTGGCACCTGCATCTTTAATAAATTGAGCTGCTAAACTATTGCCACCTGGAATATACCAATTGCCTTTAAATGGTAAGTTGCACATTACAAAAGGTTTGTTTGTAAAGGTGGAAGCTTTTAATTTTAGGGCTTTATATCGTATGTCGATACTATCAAAAATAATTTTAGCTTCCGCTTCTTTATTTAGGAATGCAGCAAAAAACAATAACCATTCCGCTTGAGCCATTGGAGAATCTTCTAAATATTCGCTCACATAAATTCGACGAATATCTAGATGTTCGAGTTTGCTTTCATCTTTGGGTTGTTGTATTCCATAAGTAAAGATATATTTAGATTGTAGCTCGATTAATTTTTCATCATTTCGATTTTCATCAAATCCAATGGCGGCAATTTTTTGTTGTTTGTATAATTGTTGAAAGCTTGTATCATATACATAATCGATATCACTGATGGCAGCAATTTTAGATTCCGCTTGTAACAACTTAAAAAAGCTGAGATAAGTGGTTGACATAACACTAACTTTATCTAAAGGCGACATGATAATTACATCTTGTGCATGAATTTTTTTGGGTATCGATTGACTGTCATTCACCAGGTAATAACTGATAGGATAGGGAGCATTTTTCCAGGCTTGTTTGACAATAATTTGTTTATAGCCTTTAAAGTAATTTACTTCAAAGCCTTTAGCATACTTTAAGTTCAAATAATTAGCAGCAGTTATGGATTGGTTGTTTGCTACATGCTTTTTATTTTTACAAGAAGAGAAAAGAAATAAGCAAATACAAAGTAAAAAGCACCCATTTTTTATGTTGTAAAAAATGGGTGTATAGTTATACGATGTTAATGAATTAAAACGCAAAGCTTAGTTTTTAAACAACTTTTTAGTAGCGATATGACCTTGTGCATCTTTAAGTTTAAGTAGATACATACCTGTTTGATATTTAGAAATATCCAAACGAGTATCATTATTTGTAAGTGTAGTATTCGATATCGTATTTCCTAGCATATCTAGCACTTCTAGCGTATATTTTTGATTCATATCCAGTTGAATATGAAGTTGATCAATAGCAGGATTAGGATACATTTCAAAAGAAATAGCCTTTGAATCATTCACTAATAAAGGATCATATACATGAATATAAACTGTAGAAGTTGTAGTATAACCAGCGATATCGGCAATATTTATTTGAACGGTATCATCTGCAATTAATCCTAAAGCAGGAGTATAATGAAATAAACCAGCAGCGTCAATAGTTGCCGAAGCACCAATTCGATGAGGACCATTACTAATGCTATATACAAGTCTATCGCAGGCATCTATATCTGTAACTAAAATAGTAAAAGTAGTATCTTGATCACCTACTAAACGTACTGTATAATTATTGGCAATAGGTGCAGTGTTTGAATCCATATAAACATCTAAAACAGACGCAAGTCCTATTACAAATGAATCGAGAGGAGCATTTAAAGGAATGGTGTTTTCAAAAGTGCCTAAGCTATTTACATAATCATTATACACTACAAATCGTTGTGCATAGTTAAATGGATTCACTCTAAAATCGCTAATATTACCATAGAAACCATCTACAAGAAGAGTTGTATGAGTTACTACATTCCATGCTAAAGCGCTACTATAGGTGCTATAAGATATGAAATCACCATCTAAACTAGCAGTCCCTTGAATAGGACCTAAAGGATAGATCACAAAAGAATCGGTAGTTAAATTATACTCAACAATTTTATCGAAATCACATTCACACCATAATAAATTCCCTCTGCTATACACTTTATTTACCACACGAGCATTGGTATCAAGCTTGATGTATTTCACGAAACTATTGGTATTTAAATCGATAACCGCTACTGTGCCACTATCTGTATACGTTGGCCAAGAGCCATTCACAGCTACATAAGCTGTATTTCCATTCATAGCAATGCCATTACACATTTGATCAACTTCATTAATCGTAGCTAATTTTGTTAAGCTAATTTTATCGAATATTTCGATATAATTACTATCTGCACCAAAACCTTTAGAGACCACTAGTTTGCTGGCATTTCCTTTTATTTTTTGCAAGCCCATCAATGCTGCTGCATTTAAACGCGTGTGGCAACGACTATCATAACGGTAGAAAGAATCTTTTGTGGCATCAGCATTACCAACGTGGATGTAGGTATTGGGACCATCACAATAAACATCATTGGTAAAATCGCCTGAAAGCGAATCGAAATAGACATATTTTTTTTCGATAGGGTAGTAGTGCGCCATTTTAACTAGATTGCCGGGTGCACCAAAATTATTGCCTTCAGCAACGATGCAGCCTTTAAAACCAATTTGAGCAAAAGAAGTAGCAGCTATTATTGTAAAGGCTATAGCTAAAGCCAAACGTGTAACGTTTTTCATTTTTTGTTTATGTTTTGAAATAAATAAAAAACAATTATTCTCTTGGATGAGGGAGAAAAATCATTACATCATGTTTAGTTGTTTTTCCCGACACACATACACATCATGATTGCTAAGGCAGGTCTTCTGGCTCTTCTTTTTTTCTAGCATCCTTCCCATTTGCGAAATGCGAAACAGTGGATATGTGTGCTAAAAAATTTGTATAAGTTAAACTTTACAAATATTTGAATTACAGCTGCGGGTACAGCTCCAGTTTTTACTGGATTCCCTATTATTCTTTTTACAGAACCTTAACATTGCAAAGTTATTTATTTTATAATTATATTATTCAAAAAAAATGCTATATTTTTGCAGTCGCTTAAAAAATCAATAAAAAATAAAATAAATTATGAGTACAGTTGAGACAAAAGTACCTTATAAAGTTAAAGACATGTCTTTAGCAGAATGGGGACGTAAAGAAATTAAATTAGCTGAAGCTGAAATGCCAGGATTAATGGCTTTAAGAGCTGAATTTGGAGCCTCTAAACCATTAGCTACAGCGCGTATTGCAGGTTGTTTACATATGACTATTCAAACAGCTGTATTAATTGAAACATTAAAAGAATTAGGAGCAGAAGTTACTTGGTCATCTTGTAATATTTTCTCTACACAAGATCATGCAGCTGCGGCTATTGCTGCTGCTGGTATTCCAGTTTATGCTTGGAAAGGTATGAATGAGCAAGAATTTGATTGGTGTATTGAGCAAACTTTATTTGCTTTTGAAGGTGGTAAACCTTTGAATATGATTTTAGATGATGGTGGTGATTTAACCAATATGGTATTAGATCGTTACCCTGAGTTAGTAGCAGGAATTAAAGGTATTTCGGAAGAAACTACTACAGGAGTTCACCGTTTATATGAAAGACAAAAAGCAGGTAAATTACCTTTACCAGCAATCAATATCAATGATTCAGTTACAAAATCTAAATTCGATAACAAATATGGCTGTAAAGAATCTTTAGTAGATTCAATTAGAAGAGCAACTGATATCATGATGGCTGGTAAAACAGCAGTAGTGGCTGGTTACGGAGATGTTGGAAAAGGATCTGCGGCTTCATTAAGAAGTGCTGGTGTGAGAGTTACAGTAACAGAAATCGATCCTATTTGTGCTTTACAAGCGGCAATGGACGGTTATGCAGTGAAAAAAATGTCTAATGCTATCGGCGAAGCTGATATCGTTGTTACAGCAACAGGTAATTTCAATATCATTGCGGGTGAGCATTTCAAAAAAATGAAAGATAAAGCAATCGTTTGTAATATCGGTCACTTCGATAATGAAATTGATATGGCTTGGTTAAATAAAAACTATGGTCAAACTAAAGATACTATCAAACCACAAGTGGATATGTACAATGTGGATGGAAAAGATATCATCGTTTTAGCGGAAGGCCGTTTAGTAAACTTAGGTTGCGCTACTGGTCACCCTTCATTTGTAATGAGTAATTCATTTACGAACCAAACATTGGCTCAATTAGAATTATGGCAAAATGCTAGCAACTACAAAAATGAAGTGTATGTATTACCTAAACATTTAGATGAGAAAGTGGCGATGTTACACTTAGCTAAAATCGGTGTAGAGTTAGAAACATTATCTAACGAACAAGCGAATTATATTGGTGTTACACCACAAGGACCATTCAAACCAGAATACTACAGATACTAGGATTTATTTAGTATTTCAATCAATATCAAACGCTCTATAAGAAATTATAGAGCGTTTTTGTTTTTATAGGGTATATTTAATGATTGAATATTTCATGAATAAATTTTTCCAATTAATTGCGCTTAGTATTATAGTTATTACAATAAGTTTAAGCTGTAATAAAGATAGTTTAGATTTTAGGAATAAATATATAGGCACTTATGATGCGGTTGTTTATAGAAACGAATCTGGTGGTTATTTAGACTCGCTTATGGTATATCATCATTACGAATATAATGACACCTTTACTACCATCGTGAGTGTTTTGCCTTATGATGGTTTTAGCGTATCTAATGGCTCTAATTATGATGATTTAGAAAATCGTTTATGGATATTAGTGAATACGAATAAGCCAGCATATACTGAAGTAGCAAATTCAATTTATGATAAACTTTATTTTAAGTATCCTTACTATCATCCCACCATTGATGCTAAAGGTTTTTTAAGTTATAAAGATTATCAACCTAGTCCACAGTGGAACATATCTGGTCAAATAACAAAAAATGAATTTACTTTGACAGAATATACTTCTTATCGTTTTTACAGTTATAGTTATACCATTAAAGGAATAAAAAAATAAAAA
>CANHVE010000133.1 GCA_947464015.1 Saprospirales bacterium
AATCCTAATGGTAAAAAACCACTTATTTGATTATCGCCTAAAGTAATTGCTGTACCTGAACCAGCAATTGGAGTATAAGCAATATCACTTACTGTATAAGCATTATCGCAATTACCTGAAACAGCAGATGCAAACATTGGAACTACTGTACCAGGACAAACTGGAACTGTATCAGCAATAATATTAACTAATGGGCGATATCCTCTTATAGATATAGTAACTGAAGTATCTGATTCGCAACCTGCAAATGATCTAATATGTAAATTATAAGTACGGGTGCTAGGTACTGACCTAGTCCATGGATTATTAATTGAGTCATTTGTTACAAAGTTTGCAGGTGACCATTGATAGTCGTATAATGTAGGGCTACCTAAACTAGGAACTGCATATAATGGAATAGAATCATTCCAACAAATAGCTGTATCTGGTGGGAATGCCACTGTATAATTTGGTGCTACGAAAACCGTAACTGAATCTAATCCGCAATTTGAAGTAGCTACGTATGTAGTTGTTACTGTTGGAGTGGCGATAGGTCTATCTATCGTATCATTATTTAATGTAGCTGAAGGCGTCCATGTAAAGAATGATGCTCTAGTAGCTCTTAATTGTGAAGAACCACCTAAACAAATAGTATCATCTGGTCCTGCATTAACATTTACGTTAGTATCTACATAAATAGTAATGGTTCTGATGATCGTTCCGCAAGGTCCGTTAATACCAATAGCTGTATATGTAGTTGTAGTATCAGGGTGAACGTAAACAATATTTCCTGCTAATGTATCAATATTATAGTTTGGTGTCCATGTCCAACGATATTGTGTATCTGCTGATAATACTAATTCTTTGTAATCACCAGGACAGATTGTATCAGATAATGTTGGAGTGATATCCGCGCTATCAGAGTAGATAAAAGCACCACCTGTAGCCTCTAATGCAACTGCTAAATCACCTGCACTTAAGATATGTGCGAAAGCTGCACTAACTGTTTGACCAGGAGCGATAGTAGGCCAGTTGAACATAATAGAAATAGCCTCATCACTAGAAGAGAAGTGACCAGTTGTTGTATCTCTTGAAGTTGTATAATATGAACTTAATGGAGTTACTACTGTACCGAAACCACCCACACCTACACGAGCATTTTGACTTCTTGCACCAATACCTAAATAACAACCATAAGTTAAACCTACAGCTGTAACTAAAGCGTCGCAATTAGATGCACTTGGCTGAGAAACTACTGTATTATTAGTAGAAAAGCTACCACCAGGTAATGGTTGTTCGTTATCTGGATCCACGTTTCTAACATAAATTACGTTATTCATTGGAACTGTAGTTGTATTAGTAAGATCCACTTTAGTAACGAAATAAAGCGCTCCATCAGGAACACTAGTTGTTTGGTGAACTGTTAATCCAGCAATAATACCTGTAGTTGTACCTTCCCATACGATTTCGTTATTTAAACCGATATGTGCACCAGATAATACTGCACCTGGAATTTGGTAAGTACCACATCTACTATCATTATAAGCTTGGCTACCATTTACGGATACCCCAAAACCTTCTACTGGAGAACCTGGTAAGAAATAATCACCACATAAAGCTGGAGAACCTACTGTCCATCCATCTCTACCTGGATCAGCTAAGAATCCAATACCATTTAAACCTGCAGTTGAATACCATACACCAGTACCTGAACAAGGATTCGGTGGTGGCCATGCGGTTGTACGTGTACCATAAGTACCGCAATCAGATACCCCTACTTCTACGAAGTCAGAAATACCAAATGCGTTTTGAGTGGGTCCTACTGGGTTTAGAACCACATCTCTACATTGCGAATAAAGCTTCGTACTATATGAGCCTAAAAAAAGCAATAATACAGCCGCTATCTTCACATAATTGTTTTTTTGTGTAGACATATTTAAAGTTATTTATTATTATTTATTAATTTCTTTGTAAATTTTCAGATATCTAGCAGCATTACTGTTGATATAGGCATTCCATTGTTCAACTGTAACTACAGTAGCACCTGGGTAGTGATTCAAAGTTAATAATGCAATATTATTTACTTTATCATACGAAAAAGTTAATAGATTATCTGATATGCCACCAAAAAAAGATTCTGCTTTCATGCCGTCTTTAAAAGGAATAGCCTTGATATCTAAAGTGTAAACACTATTCAAATCAGATGTTGGCTTAAGCGCAAAATGAACTGTATTGTCTACAATCACTTTGTTGTTCACGCCTGCTGTTTGAGCAAATGTTACAAAACTAGAAATGAAAAATAAAATGGTAAGTATAGATTTTGTCATATTCTTTTTATTTAAATGGTTTAATAATCAGTAAATGTACAAATTTTTTTATAGAAAATACAAGTATTTGAATGTGTTATGTGGATAAATAATTAATCTGCTCATAATCAAACAACTAGCTATTTAATGCAGAGAGTATTTTTATACTTATTTGAATAATTTTAAATCTTTAATATTGAAAATATATTTATCTTCCATAGGCACTTTAAATGAGATACCTGCTTTTTTGAGTTGTATAAATCCTTTATAATTTACAGTAGCATTTTTATTGCTTAAATACTTCAATGCGTTTTTTAAAATTAAATCTAATTTATCATTCGTTCTAACCGTAACTTCTAATGGAATATCAAAAGAACTTTCTTTTCGTATTTTAATCGTATTTACTTGATTTAAATTACCAATTTTTTGACTATCTAAATACACATCTGCATAGGTGTTAACAAGCATCACTCCTACTTTATTAGGGTTGTAAAATTCTGCTTTTGAACTTACTTTTAAATAACCTTCACTCATTTTTTCTATTTTCCAATCTTTCATTTTTACAAACTCAGGATCTTTAATTTCCATACATGAGCTCGACATCAAAATAGCGGAAAAGATTGCTACTAGTGATATGTATATTATTTTTTTCATGAATAAATTATGAATTAACTTCTTTTAAAGCTTTTCTTTTAATAGATTCTTCTTTCTTTTGTTCTTTCTCTAATTTCTTTTGTTCCTTTTTTTCTTGCTTGATTTCTTCTTTGGTTTTATCTGGATCTTCTTCCTCACTAATTTTTCCATTAGCTACTACATTTTTCTTTTCATCAAAACTTAAAGAAGTATTTTCGTTTTTAATTTTTCCATTGATATACCCTTTAAGATTCATTTCAATTTCATTAGAAGTAGCATCATATTCTTCATTATTAATTTCAATATAAAATGGCAAACTGATTTGACCTTGTGCTGGGATGATGGCATCTGATTTTTTAGTATAAGAACCGACATCTTTCCCATTAAAAAGCACATCGAAATACAGCTCATTTAAGCCTATGTTTTCAGCGTTTGGATTACTAAAAATTAGAGTACCACTTAGTTTAGTAAATTTCTTTTTAATATTGATTTTTACTGAGGAAATTTCTTTTAGTGTTGGTTTTTCAAAGGAGCTACAAGAGCTTAGAATGAGCGCGATAACGAGTACGAAAAAAAGTTTTGTTTTCATAAATAAAATTTAGCTTTTACAAAATTAATAAATTTTCAGCATATAATTATAGATTGAATTGAAGCATTGAATCCCCTATAAATCAAGCATCAAAAAAAGGATATACGTATGCTTGTTAAGTGGATTATATTTGCACCTAAATTTATGTATATAGTATGTACGGATTAAAATTACCAACCGACCCTCGTTGGGCTGATTTAGCTTCCATTAGTATTGAAGATTTATTGACTGATCATGCCTATTGCGAACAAAAAGCTGCATCGAATGGCATCAGTATTATTCAAAATTTTCCTGAGCTAGACGACTTAGTTGATGAGGTAATGCCGCTGGTTACAGAAGAATGGGGACATTTTAAAATGGTAGTAGATCATCTAAAAAAACGCAACTTAAAATTAGGTAAAAAAAGAAAAGATGTATACGTAAATGAGTTACGTAAATTTACGATCAAAGGAGGAAGTAGAGAATCCTTATTGCTTGAAACATTATTGACATCAGCCTTAATAGAAGCTAGAAGTTGTGAACGTTTCAAAGTATTATCCCAAAATTTACAAGATGAAGAATTGCGTTCTTTTTATAAAAATTTAATGGTGAGTGAAGCTGGTCATTATAAGATGTTTTTAGATTTAGCCATCAGGTATATTGGCAAAGAAAAAACAATGAAACGTTGGGAAGAATTTTTAGAGGCAGAAGCAGAAATTATGAAACAAATGGAATTGCGTGGTGATAGAATTCATTAGTGTTAGAAATAAATAATATGTACGAAAATCAAGATCAATTAGCCTTTCAAAGTAAAGAGCAAATACGAGCATTTCAAACAAACTCTTTACAACGATTATTAGCTTATGTTAATACGCATTCTCCATACTATAGAAGGTTATTTAAAGAGAAAAAAATAAATATCAAAAACATTCAACAACTTGAAGATATTGTTCAATTACCTATTACCACCAAAGATGATTTAGCGCAAAACAATAGTGATTTTATTTGTGTTCCTACACATGAAATTATCGATTATATTACTACCTCAGGTACTGTAGGCGACCCCGTAACACTGATTACAAATGATGCTGATTTAAATCGACTTGCCTATAACGAATATATCTCCTTTAAAAATGCTGGTTGTTCATCGCATGATATTATTCAATTAATGACTACTATCGACAAGCGTTTTATGGCAGGCTTAGCTTACTTTTTAGGTGCCCGAAAATTAGGTGCTGGGATTATTCGCGTGGGTGCAGGGATGCCTGAATTGCAATGGGACTCTATCTTGCGGATCAAGCCCACCGTGCTGGTTGCAGTGCCCTCGTTCATCATCAAATTAGTAGATTACGCCATTAAAAATAATATCGATTATAAAAATTGCAGTATCAAAAAAGCTATCTGTATTGGTGAACCTTTGCGTAATGAAGATTTTAGTTTGAATACGCTTGGTAGAAAAATAAAAGAGCATTGGGATTTAGAATTGTATAGCACCTATGCCTCCACAGAGATGGCAACTGCCTTTACAGAATGTGCTTGCGGCGTGGGTGGACATCAAATTCCGGAATTAATTGTAGTTGAATTTTTAGATGATCATAATTTGCCGGTAGCTGTAGGACAAGCAGGCGAAGTAACCATTACCACTTTGGATGTACAAGGCATGCCATTGATTCGATATAAAACAGGCGATGTAGTAAAACATTATACCGATACCTGTGCCTGTGGCAGAAACACAATTCGTTTAGGTCCGGTGATTGGTCGCAAAAATCAAATGATCAAATACAAAGGCACCACATTATTTCCTTCTTCTATTTATGATGTATTAAATAATTTAAATGAAATTCATTCTTATTTAATTGAAATCAGCACGAATGAAATCGGTACCGATGATATACTTGTAAAAGTTTCTACAAAGGAAAAAGTAGATGACACATTTGTAAAAGAATTGAAAGATCATTTTAGAGCAAAGCTTCGTGTAGCGCCTTCTATAGAGATTTGCAGTATAGAAGATTTACATGCTATTCAATATAAAGAATCCTTACGAAAACCGATATTATTTATCGATAAACGCACTCCTATTCTTTAAAAATATTTTTGAAGTAAGCGATCTAAATCCTCTGGAGTATCTATACTGTCGGCTTCTAAATGTGTTTCGACTAATTTAATTTTATAGCCATTTTCAAGCCAACGCAATTGCTCTAGACTTTCCATTTGTTCGAGCGCTGTGCTTTTTAATTTTACTAAATCTTGCAAACAAGCAGTGCGAAAAGCATAGATCCCAATATGCTTGTAATATTTAAAATCAGCTATTTTATTTCGTTCATATGGAATAGCACTTCTACTGAAATAGAGCGCTTCATTTTGTAGATTTTTCACCACTTTAATGATAGAAGGATTTTGCAAATAAGAAATATCCTGTATCGGTTTGATTAAGGTAGTTATTTGTGTTGATTCGTTTTGAAATGCTTCTGCTACTTGCATCAACATTTGTGGATCGACAAATGGTTCATCGCCTTGAATATTGATAACTATATCGAATGATTCATTGAGTTTAGCTACCACTTCGGCGCAACGTTCAGTACCATTCAAATGATTTGCATCTGTCATCATCACAGGTGCTTGAAAAGATTGGACATGTTCATAAATTCGTTGATCATCCGTAGCGATAATAATTTTTGAAAAATTAGTTTGTATAGCTTGTTCATATACCCGTTGAATCATGCTCTTACCTTTGATATCGATCAAAGGTTTTGCTGGAAAACGAGTGGAAGCATAACGCGCGGGAATGACACCTAAAATTTTCATCAGTATAAATTATTGTGCTGTAAATATAGCGTACAAAAAATTAGACTATTCACATTTTTAATCGTTTTTTTAAGGATAGTTTTAGCTGCGTCGCTTCTACAGAGTATATACATTTGTATATCGATTTAAACTAATCTAATCAAATGAAAAAAATATTGCTAGTAGCATTGTTGCTAAGTGTGTTGCAGGGGTTTGCATTACAAAATTTATATACCAAACATACCATTGAAAAAGGAGAAACTCTTTATTCGATATCTAAGCTCTATGGGGTGAGTATAGAGGAAATTAAAAACACCAATCCAGGTATTGATATCTCTAAAATCAAATTAGGTGGTACCATCAATATTCCTTTGCAAGTGAAAAATACTGGAAGTACTACTACGAACAACACTTCTACAACAGTGACGACCAAAAATACCGTTAAAACCACAACTAATCCTACATCCGTTACTACTACGAATACTTCAACAAAAACACATGTGGTAAAAGCGGGGGAATCGCTTTATTCGATTGCGAAATTATATGGAGTGAGTATAAATGATTTGAATGCTTGGAATAAAATTAATAATAATGCGATTCAAGTTGGTCAACGATTACAAATAGCGAATACTTCTACCACTACTGTCAATACTAGTAAACCGACAACTACGACTACTGTTCCTACTAAAACAACTGATGTAAAAATCACAGCGATTGATGAAGATGTAACAGATCCGACTAGTAGTATACGAACTAGCAAAACAACAACGACAACTACTAGCACCAATACAAATACGGTTGTAAAACCAACTACAACAACCACTTCAAGCAATGCTATCAATAGTAATTATTATACGACCAAAACTACAGCTAGTGGCAAAACTGAAAAAGGCATAGGGATGAGTATGGTAGATGCGGGAGATAATCCGAATTATATTGCATTATATTCGGGTGCTTCAATTGGAAGTATGATTATGGTAAAAAACTTAATGAATAATAAATCGATTACAGCAAAAGTAGTCGGTAAAATTCCTAGTTTAG
Organism: Saprospirales bacterium; assembly: GCA_947464015.1. GTDB lineage: Bacteria > Bacteroidota > Bacteroidia > Chitinophagales > CAMDFR01 > CAMDFR01. Next base: position 7,312 of record CANHVE010000133.1, read on the forward strand.
ATCGCAACAAAGATGTATTAGTCAAAATATCGAGCAATGCCTACAGCGCTTTAGGAGCCTTAGATGAGAAGTTTTTAGTGGAAGTGGTTTATTAATCCTAACTAATA
>CANHVE010000134.1 GCA_947464015.1 Saprospirales bacterium
ATAGAATAATTATTTTCCATATGGTGGAATATTTTTCCAATATATGGACTGAAGTATTAGAGTGTTTGTAGAGCTTCAGTAAGAACTTTTTGACAGAAATTATTTAACTCTACCAATTCTTTATGAGTTAAAATAATAGATTCTAGCTCTAATTTAAGAATAGGTTTTTGAAGTGATTGAATTCCTAAATTATTGATTGAAGGTTTAATTTTATGAGCAATAAAATGTATTTGAGCTCTATCATTTTCTTGAATAGCTTTTTCTAAATCAATCATAAATTGAGAAGCTTGTTCTTTAAAAATAGCAATCATTTTAGAGATAAACTCAGAATCATTATTCCCTAATTGATGAAGTATATCAAGATTATATAATAATTCTGAAGTAATAAGTATAGGTTCTTTATTAGTTGATGTAGTGAGTATAGGTTTGTATTCTTTCAAAGTCCATTTCGCAATAATCTCGTATAGTTCTTGTTTTTTAAATGGTTTAGTAAGATAATCATTCATCCCACTTAACAAACATTTTTCTTTTTCGCCATAAATTGCATTGGCTGTGAGTGCAATAATAGGCACTGTTGAATTGATATGTTTACGTATATCTATTGTAGTTTCAATTCCCCCTTTAATTGGCATTTGCATATCCATCAATACGATATCATATTGATCTTGCCTCATTTTTTGAATAGCTTCATCCCCATTTACAGCCTCTTCTACAATCATATTCGCTTCGTTTAAAATAATATTCGCTAAAAATCTATTCATTTCATTATCTTCTACTAACAATACTTTTATGCCATTAAATTGATTGAGATTGAGAGCTTGTTGTTGAGTTTCTTCAATTGATTCTTGTTCACATACCTCAAGTGGTATGCTAATATTCACTTGAGTACCTTCATTCTCTTTACTTTGAATTTGAATACTTCCATGAAGTAGAGTTGTTAATTCTTTTACTATAGACATCCCTAATCCAACCCCTCCGTAAGTTCTTGCAATAGAACTATTTTCTTGTGTAAATTTTTGAAATATTTTATCAATAAATGCAACACTCATCCCTTTACCTGAGTCGATAATAGAGACTTGAATTTCTTGTATATTTTCGAACTCATGCAACAATTTTACTTCAATACGTACAAAACCTTTTGCCGTAAATTTAATTGCGTTATTAATTAAATTGGTAAGTATTTGATTGATTCTATATGGATCTCCTACATGTAATGATTTGATTTTTTCATCAACCTGACAAGTTAAACTCAGTCCTTTTTCACGTGATTTATGACTAAATAAATACATAATTCGAGTTACTAATTCTCTTATATCAAATGGAATTGACTCAATTTTTAATTTACCTGCCTCTACTTTAGTTATATCAAGAATATCATTAATAATGATTAATAGATTTTCAGAGGCTTTGTTTATCGTTTCAATATAAGACTGTTGTTGTGCATTTAATGCTGATTCTTCTAATTGTTGAGTGAATCCAATAATTGCATTTAATGGAGTGCGAATTTCGTGACTCATATTGGCTAAGAAATTTTCTTTAGCTTTTGAAGATTGTTCGGCTATTTCTATTGCTTCAACTAATTCTTTTTCTAGATTTTTTTGTTCGGTAATATCTAAATGAATGCCAATCGAGCCTACTAATTCTCCTTTATCATTATATCGAGGAGCTCCACTCACTAACCACCATTTGATTTCCTTTTTTTTATTTAATACTGCAATTTCATATGCATCAGAGACACCATCTTGACGAAGTTTTTGTTTTTCGATTATTAATTCTTCATGCTCCCCTACTACAAATAACCTTGACGCTTTTTCATTAATCAACTCATCTAGTTCGTAGCCACTCATCCTACAAAAACTTTGATTAGCCATTTGAATTCGATCTTCTGTATCAACTTCTAATAAACCTAAATTGATGTTGGCGATTATACTTCTATACTTTTCTTCCTTGGCAATTAAAATATTTTCTGATTTTTTACGTTCAGAGATGTCTCTAATAAAAGAACAAAAGAAGGTCGTATTTTCAAATGAAATTGGTGTGATAGACAATTCAACTGGAAACTCTTCCCCTTCTTTGTTTAAAGCATTTAATTCTAAGAGTTTCTTTAGAATCTTTCCATCACCTGTTTTATTATAATGAGCCATCCCTTTTTCATGGGCTATTCTATATCGCTCAGGAATTATTATATCAGCTAATTTTTTACCCTTCACATCCGCTTCTTTCCATCCAAATAATCGTTCAGCTTGCGGATTCCACGTAATAATCAATCCTTTATCATCAATTGCAATAATAGCATCCAAAGCTGAATCCATAATCAAACGATTTTTCTTTTCGCTTTCTGCAACAGCATCTAATATTTTCTTTTTTTGTGTAATGTCAGAGTAATTCCACATATGTCCACGATAGTCATTCTCCACAAATACAGGGATAAAATCGCGTTCAAAAATTCTACCATCTACTAACTCTAAAACATCTCCTTCAACTTGTTTACGTTCTAGTAATATAGTATTAATTCTATGTACAAAACTTTCTGGATCTTTAAAAATATGTTTGGTCTGTTCTGCTGATTGCGAACAATCTTGACCTATCAATTGTGTTGGAGAGACCGGGATATCAAACATTTTACAAAATGTTTCATTCGTAAAAATGATTTGTCTATCTTCATTTTCGACTAATAAACCACTGTGAAGATTACTGATTAAACTCGAAATACGAGTAACGTTTTTGATTAACTCTGTTTCAACAATTTTGCGATTATGTATTTGCATTCTTAAATAATCTACAATACTTACTAGATTATCATCAGAAAAATTAAAATCAGTGTATTCATCTAGATGCGATAAAGTATCTTTTAATTTATTTATTGAAATCTTCTTTGCATCTATCTCCTCTTTTAGTAACTTATTAATTTCATTATATTCTTTTTCACTAATGGCAAATGCATGGCTATCAATTTCTTTATCGCGTTCATAGGCATAATACGATTCGCTGATTGCATGTACAAACGACTGCAACGAATCATCCATATTTAAATTGGGAATATATTTTCGTATTTGTCGTTCTACTAATTTATGTAAGTGAGGCTTCATTCTATTTCGGCAAATGTGGTGATAGTAATAGTTTGATTGTGTAATTGACAAGAAGATGATTGATTAAATGGTGATAATTCACCATAAGAATAGAAACCACTAACTATACTATTTTTATTCAAGGAATCAACAACCGCTTCTACTTCTTCATCTATCCTATTATTTAAAATAATTTTTCTTCCTACACAACTAATTCTTAATACATATTGTGGTTGTATGGGTGCATGAAAAGTAGAAGCTAAAATAGCAGCATTTGAAGCTGCATCAATTAATTTATCAAAATTAGCTTTCATAAAACGAAAACTTGTATTCATAGGCACATCCCCTGCAAATATGAGGCTGTCTTTTTCATTATCAATACGTAGTATGGTACGAACGAGTTCTTGGTTTTTAATTTCATTTTGAATAGATAAAGGAAATAATAATGCAGCACTAGGTAAATCGGCAGCATATTTACCTAAATATTCTTTATATACTTCTAAGGTATTTTTATGATCTATTTCATATAATATATTTCCATCTGATTTGGTAATCGTTTTTTTTGGTCCAAACATTTCCCATCCTCCAATAGAAGCATGACCTATTCTTAAGGCATCCCCATAAAATCCGATAGCTATTATCTCTCCTTCTGATGGTATATTATTTAATCCTACTACCGTATCATTAAAATTTGTACCATCTCCTGCCAATCCTCCTGTAATAGGTATTCTCGAATCTATATTTTCATTGAATCCTTTGATTAGCAAACTCCCATTCACAAGTGAGCCATCTGATAGTAACATGATATAAGCTAAATCTTTGGTAGCAAAATATTTTGACAAACTAAAACCAGCAGCATAACTATCGCTATAATCCCGAATACTAATTCGGTATGCTTGTAAGGTGGTTCGTTCCATGCATAAGGCTGTAATTACAATACTATTGTCGCAAACCGTTTCTTGAATAATTTCACCAGATGTAGAAGTTAATGCTATAATCGCATTAGGAAAGTAAGCTTTCAATTGTTCGTTAAAAATACTATCTACAATTAATTGTTTTTGACCAAATACCAATACTAATTGAGCAACAAAATCACTTTTAAGTTGATTGGAATATTGAGGTATAATGATGCCATTTTCGTATCTATAACTAGAGATGTACATATATCAATTTTTAAGAACTCCTTGTTGAATCATTTTATATATAGTTGATTTACCTATATCAAGTAATTCAGCTACTTTTAAAACATCTCCTTGATATTTATCTAAATAATTTTGAATAATAAAAATGGTATAATCTCTCATAGTCATATCATTGCGAATAAATATTTCATTCGATTTTAATGCATAGAACCGAATGTCTTCAGCTTTTATTTGATCTTCACTACATAAAGCAACAGCCAATTCAATTATCGATTTTAGCTCTCTAATATTTCCAGGATAATGATATGACATTAATTTATCTTGGGCCTCTTTGGTAAGTGTGATAGAATTTAATTTATTTTGTTTTACAAATTCAGCAACAAAATGTTTTGCTAATAACAGTATATCTGATTCCCTTTCTCGAAGAGGTGGTAGTTCTATCGTTAAACCCATGATTCGGTAGTATAAATCTTCTCTAAAATTACCTTTTTTTACTTCTTGCAATAAATCTTTATTTGTGGCAACTACTAATTTAATATCTAATGATATAGTTGCGTTTCCACCTACTCGAACCAATTCTCGCTCTTGCAGCACACGTAACAATTTACTTTGTAGAATTAAATCCATCTCTGCAATTTCATCTAAAAATAAAGTGCCATTATTAGCCTCTTCAAATTTTCCTATTTTACGTGTATTTGCTCCTGTAAATGCTCCTTTCTCATATCCAAACAATTCACTTTCGATTAATTCTTTTGGGATAGCAGACATATTAACAGCTACAAATTCTTTATTTTTTCGTTCCGAATAATAATGAATCGATTTAGCAACCATCTCCTTCCCTGTACCCGTCTCACCTGTTATATATACCTTGATATTTGTTTTGGTAGCCTTCTCGATTAAATGGAAAATTTTTTTGATGGATGGGGCATTCCCTATTAATGTATTTTCAAAGGTATACTTTTTTGCTAATTCGGATTTGAGTTGCTGTACCTCTTTTTTTAGTCGCTGTGTCTCTCTAATTTTTAATATCGCATTCCAAAGAAGTTCCTTTGCATTTTCATTTTTTACTATATAATCAGTTGCTCCTGATTTTAATAATTGTACAGCAGTGGTGATATCTTCTTGTGCACTAATAACAATTACTGGAATATCGGGTTTGCTTTCTTTTATATGGCGCAATAATTCTTTACCATCCATATCATCCAAAGAGTAATCAATAGTAATTAAATCAGGATTCAAATGTATTTTTTTCAATGCATCCTGAGCTTTTTCAAATCGGGTAACTCGATAGTCAGGATTTAATGATAAATGGTATTGAATGATTTCTCCGTACCAGGCATCATCTTCAATTATAAATATACTATATCCAGTCATAGAACCAATTACATATTATTAATATAAATGTGTGTAAATATACATATTTATCTAAAACAAATCACTAATCATTATTTAAATAGTATAAAGTATATTTTAATACACAATAAAGAACAATAATATAAAAATTCTCTGAATATAATTCTATTATTTTCGATTGTATAATACTTAGTATTGAACATTTGAGAAATGTAACTTTAAATCTTTCCAATTCCATCGAGCCCATGGAAATTGAATACGTGTTGTATGTTCATTTTCAATTTTATGTTTTTTGGCAATATCATATATCAAACAAACCAAATTTTTATCTAGTAATTGCAAGTTGATTCGTTGTTTCCATGCTTGTCCAGATTCATTTTCTAATTGTTTGATTCCACCTGTATACATAAAAAATTGAATTTTTATTTCCCCCTCAGAATAGTTTACTGAATTTCTTGGTAAGGTATTTACAGCCTCTTGCATTAGATGAAATAATAATTCTTGATCTGAATTATGATTGAGTAGAAATATAACTTTTGATAAAGGGATTGCACAGGGTTTTTGCTCATCGGTTAAATATCTTTGTATATATAATATTTAAGTTCTTCTACTATTAAAATGTCTACCTAACTCTTCATAATATCCTTCAATAAAACTTTCAACTATTTCTTTAGTTGGACGAATGGCATTTACATATTCAATAGTTTTACCAGCTACCCAAACTGTTTTGTATGTAGCACTCATAGCGGCTTTTTCAACGGCTTTCATGCCTTTTAAAAATGTAAACATTTTAATATACTTTTTCAATGTTTTATTCTTACTTAAGAGTGCTTCTAACCAATTTTGTTGTGTCCCTATCTTTTGTACATAGGGAGTATTTATTACAGTACAAGGTGTCCCACTAATTTTGGTAGTCATCACAATATCTTTAGCACCATAACTCACGCAAGCATTTTTATAATCTTCGCTCACCCGACTCTCCGTAGTTGCGATAAATGGGCTACCCACACTTACACCACAAGCGCCATCTACATCGATGCGTGTAAACATTTGTGCCCCATTCCCTACTCCACCAGCTGAAATCACAGGGATAGAACAAACCGATTTAATTTTTTTAATTAAAGTCACTGCATCTAAATTACCACAATGACCTCCCGCTTCATTATTCACCGCAATAACGGCATCAGCGCCTAAATCCGCAACTTTTTTAGCATATACTTCATCTACTACATCACAAAAAACTTTAATCCCAACAGGTTTACATTTTTGAATCACTTCTTCAGGACTACCTAAAGATGTGATAATAAAATCTACTTTCATTTCTATGCAACAATTTAATTGCTCTGGATAAGAGATATTGGACTTGTTGACTATCAAATTAATTCCTATTGGACCTTTTGCATAGGTTCTTATATTATTTATAGCATTTTTTAATTCGGCAATCGTTCTATAATTTAATGCTGGTACTGCTGCTGCAATACCACTATTCAATGCTTCTATCATCATTTTATCGTTCGTTACCAAAAACATGGGAGCCATAATCATTGGATAATCAATATGCAATAATGATGTAAGTTTCGTTTCAATTTTGGGATAAGATCCTGCCATACACTTTTATTTTATGAATTGTAAATCTATAAATAAGATTAGTTTTAACCTATTTTCTTAAAATAAGCTAAAAATAGCGTAATTTTTAGTTAATATTCCATTTATAGCACTTACTTTACGTTAAAGTTATAAAATTTAACATTTAAATAATTAGAAATTATGAAAAATAACAA
>CANHVE010000135.1 GCA_947464015.1 Saprospirales bacterium
TGAAGAAGCACTAAAATATAATGATGCAATTATCGATGAACAGATAGCTGTTATGGATTTAATCAACGACTTGAATTCTACTATCAACACATACGATAAAACTAAACTAGATTTGGCATACAATAAACTAGATGCTCAATTAAGTAAGTCGATGCAGAAAGTAAGTGCAATGGATGATTTAGGAGGCAAAACTCTTTTTAAAGACGCCGCAATAGTCTATTTCAAAACTATTAAAGAAGGGATGGTAGCCGAATTAAAACCTGCATTGAATCAATATGGTAAACCTTTAGAGGAAGCCACTGAAGAAGATGATGAAAAAGCAGATTTACTATATCATAAATTTATTGATAGATTAAAAAAAGCATTTAAACCTTTTGTTGATGCACAAAATATACAAGCAAAGGAATATGGTTATGAAATTGAAAAATCGCATTAATCATTTACTTTTTACACATAAAAAAACCACTCAAGTAGTGGTTTTTTTATGCATTAATTGAATTTAAAAATCATCTATCGCTCTATTCAGTTGTGAACCCGTATGCTGCTGAAAATCGTTATTATCAAAATCTACCGATTGCTTTCCACTTGTTGCACCATATATTTTTAATTTCCATTGCGAATCGGTTGTTTCACCTCTAGCAGTGCTATGTAATAATTGCATGCTATTATTTATCATTGTAGGATTATAAAATACAAAACGCACATTCGATTGTCCATCTTTTAAAGAATAATATTGCCAAATTTCATAATCGTAAGAGGCACTTTCTTTATTCTTTGTAATATTACTAGGTACACCATATTTTAAAAACACTCTACCTCTATCTGTTTGAAATCCATGTTCCATAGTGGTACTATAGGTACGCTCTACTAACTGCACTTGCTCTTCATATTTTTTCCATGCAAATTCTGGAGATAAAGGATCTTTTGATTTCCAAAATTTAGTAAGGTACTGAATGATAAAGGCGCGATTGGTAGACTTGGATAATTCTTGCAAGTACGAAATATCTCCATAAGGTGCAATTGGAGTTAATGATAATACGGCAAAATGTAAATAGTTTAATGAGGCGGTATCTAAATAACCTTTTCCAAATTCTTCAGCACTATTATAAGCACTTATATTAATTGTATCCTGCACATTTAAATTCAATCGCTGAAAAAATATTTTTTGCGAAGCAAACGTTTTGTTGTTTTTATCGATAGCTTCTACAAATAAATAATAATTACCAGTAATTAATTGCTCAATATTAAAACTTTGAAGGATGGGCATTATATCGCTTGCATTTACTTTTTTATAGGAAACAAATCGTTCTATATCTTTCATATCGACATCTTTAATGCTTGTTTTTAATAAAAAACGATCAGTCGCTGGAATGAATTTATCTGCATGATATAACTCGGTATAAAAATTTAATTTAGTAGTACGATTGTCATAAAAATCAATAACCAGTGGCTGTAAAAACATATCATTCTTCACAAATGAATTTTTGGCTGTACTAGCATAAAACGTATCAATCAAATTAATTTCTGAAAAACTTACTGCTGCCTGCATGGTATCTTTTACAAGAATATCATCAAAAATAAAATTACTGATATCTTGACTGTTATTCATATCCTTAGCTTGCAATTGCACCGTATATTTTCCTGGTGTTAAGGCATATCGTTTTAAATCTACAATGGCAAAATTGACATCATTGGTATCTACTAAATCACGACTATTTAACTTAAACTTATCGTATGTAATGTTTGCTGAATCTTTTTTAAACAATATCGTACATTCTATATTTACTTGATATGTACCATTGCTTTGTAGGCCTGGCTTTAAATTCCATGCGGGTATCCATAAATACACTTCCGTATATGGTTGCTGATTTTTCCCTTGAAAAACTGCATGACTGAGCTGTACTTCCATGGCAAAACTGCATATACTCAGTACAAGTGCGAATAGAATCAAGCCAATGTTTCTCATTTAATAGTGATTTGTTTGTAAAAATACGACTAAGTATTAGATTAAATCGAAAGAAGTAAATAATTTTACATTGCAATGACTCATAAAAAGATATTATTAGATTGTCAATATGCTGCTCCTATTAGCTATTATGCATTGTGTATGCATGCGAGCGAAGTATATATCGAAGCGCATGAATATTTTGTAAAAAGTAGTAATAGAAATCGTTGCTATATTGCAGGTGCCAATGGCTTGCAATTATTATCTATTCCCATTCATTTGGGTAAAAGTCATAAGCAATTATATAAAGAAGTGCAATGTGGAAACGATATTGATTGGCAAAAAAATCATTGGCAAAGTCTCTGTAGCAGCTATAATCGCTCTCCTTATTTCGAATTCTATGAAGCAGAGCTAGCTCATTTTTACAAGCAAAAAGCGGATTCACTATTTGATTTCAATTTAGCCTTATTCAAAAAAATCTGTCATCTACTCAAAATACAAATCGATATTCATTTTACTGAAAATTATCAAGTCAACTATGATACACTTTTAGATTATCGTTTTTTATATAGAGAATTGAAATACGAACCAGATATACCTGAGTATACTCAAGTATTTGGCGATAGACATGGTTTTTTAGAAGATATCTCCATCCTCGATTTATTGTTCAACTTAGGACCAGATGCAAAAAAATATTTAATCGACTTAGAGCATCATCTAGAATTTCCTATGGCACATTAAGTAAATCAACAATATTCTTGTAAAGTCATCTCTACGTAAAATTTACAAATTATACATTTTTAATAGGCTCTTATATCGATTTGCCGTATTTTCGCGTTTGATTAGAATTCATTTATGTCGATTACTCTTAAAAACCTTAGTAAAACGTATGGAACTCAGAAAGCTGTTGATTCTATTTCGTTTGATATTCCTACAGGTCAAATAGTTGGTTTTTTAGGTCCGAATGGAGCCGGCAAATCTACGACCATGAAAATGCTAACAGGCTTTATCAGTCCTACTAGCGGCTCTGCCACTATCAACGGATTAGATATCGAAAAAGATGCTTTAGAAGTACGTAAACTGGTGGGTTATTTGCCAGAGAACAATCCTCAATATACGGATATGTATGTGGCTGAATATTTACATTTCGTCGCTTCTGTATATCAATTGGGCAAAAATGCCCATAGCAAAGTAGAAGAGATGATTTCTATCACTGGATTAACTCCTGAACGCAAGAAAAAAATTGGTCAACTTTCAAAAGGCTACAGACAAAGAGTGGGTATTGCACAAGCCATGATACACGACCCGAAAGTATTGATTCTAGACGAACCTACCAGTGGTTTAGATCCTAATCAATTAGTAGATATTCGTAATTTAATTATTCAATTAGGAAAAGAAAAAACAGTTATTCTTTCTACACATATCATGCAGGAAGTGCAAGCGATGTGCGATAGAGCTATCATCATCAACCAAGGAGTTATTGTAGCAGATGATCGCATTGAATTACTCACGAGCAACGATAAAAAACGTCAAGAAATTGAAGTTGAATTTATCGAAGTGGTCGATAAAAATTTACTCTTAGCTATTGATGGTATTAAAGAGGCACATCCTTTAAAAGGCAATGGCTGGAAGTTGATCAGCGACAAGAAAACAGATATGCGAGTGGCCTTATTCGAATTTGCCAAAAACAATCAATTTACCTTGATTAAAATTCAGGTAAACGAACATAATATGGAAGAAGTATTTAAAGATTTAACGAAGAAAAAATGATAGCCATATTTAAAAAAGAATTAAACCATTTTTTTAGTTCCTTAATCGGGTACTTATCTATTGGTATATTTTTACTCATCACAGGCTCGCTCCTCTGGTTCTTTAAAGGTGGTGTATTAGACTATGGCTATGCTACATTAGAATCATTATTCAATCTAGCTCCTGTGGTATTTTTAATACTCATTCCTGCAGTCACCATGCGTAGCTTTTCAGAAGAAAAAAACATGGGTACCTTAGAATTATTGATGACAAAACCATTACGTGATATCGATATTATTTTAGGTAAATATTTAGCTGCCTTAGTATTGGTTATCTTTTCAATCCTACCTACTTTCATCTATTTTTATTCGGTTTATAAATTAGGGGCTCCTGTCGGAAACGTTGATACAGGAGGTGTTTGGGGCTCATATATCGGCTTACTCTTTTTAGGTGCTTCTTTCACTGCTATTGGTATTTTCTGTTCTACTTTAAGTAGTAATCAAATCGTTGCCTTTATTCTAGCCGCTTCTTTATGTGCCGCTACTTATTGGTTGTTTGATATCATCAGCGATTTCCCAATGTTCTCGAATGGTTTAGATTATTTCATCCAACAACTCGGCATCAATGCGCATTACAAATCAATCAGTAGAGGCATTGTTGATACGCGTGATATCATTTATTTTTTAAGTGTGATTGTTTTGTTTTTAGCAGGCACTAAAACAGTTTTAGAAAGTAGAAAATGGTAAATAGTATGCAGACAGAAAAAACTAAAAATAATTTACCGATATCCGCTAAATCTTCTCGAAGAAAAAGCTCACTAACGCTATTATTAGGCACTTTCATTATCTTATTATTAATCAATTTTATTGCTACTAAATTTTATACTCGTTTCGATTTAACCAAAGAAAAAAGATATTCTTTAGTAAAACCTACTAAAACCTTATTGCGCAATTTAGATGATGTGGTAAGTGTTCAAGTGTTTTTAGATAAAAATGTAAATGCTGGGGTACTTCGTCTTCGCAACAGTGTAGAGGATATCATGAATGAGTTTAAAGCTTATGGAGGTAGCAATTTCGAATTTGAATTTGTTGATCCTCTTGCTGGAAAAACCGAATCACAACAAATTGAAGTGATAAAAGAGTTTAAGAAAAAAGGCATTTTAGGGACCAACTTAAAAGTGCAAAGCAATGAAGGCTTCCAACAAAAATATATATTACCTGGTGCGATTGTAACATATAGAGGTCGACAAATACCTGTCAACTTATTAGAAAATCAAATTGGTTACAGTCCAGAAGATAACTTAAACAACTCAATTATCGGATTAGAATATAAGTTTTCGTCGGCCATCAATAAACTGAAACAACATCATAAACCGCGTATTTTATTTACGCAAGGTCATAATGAATTGATGCCTATCGAGATGATGGATATTGCTCAATCATTGAGTGATGCGAATTATGAAGTGGGTGAATTTGATTTGAGTAGCAGTTATCGTATACCCGTAGATGCTGCATGTTTAGTGATTGCTAAACCACAAGCTCGATTTGATGAAAAAGACAAATATAAAATAGACCAATACATCATGGGTGGTGGAAAAGTATTGTGGTTGCGTGAAAGTGTATGGGCCGATATGGATAGCTTACGTAATGCCGAACAAATGTTTATGGCTTATCCTACTGAAGATAATTTAGATGATATGTTCTTTACCTATGGTGCACGTATCAATCAAGATTTAGTGCAAGACATTCAATTGTGCAATCCAATCCCTTTGGTGACAGGCAACTTGGGTGGACAACCACAAACACAATTATTTCCTTGGTATTATTTTCCTTTATTAATTCCAGCTGAAAACAATCATCCTATCGTACGTAATATAGATCCAGTAGCTTCGTATTTCACTAGTACAATTGATACCATCAAATCTTCTAGCGTTAAGAAAACCATTTTACTTACTACTACTAAATATAGCAAAGCCTTGATGTCGCCGGTACGAGTGCATTTAGGGATGATACGCGAAAAGCCAGATGCTACTAAATACAATCAACCCAACTTACCTTGTGCGGTATTATTAGAAGGAAGTTTTACCAGTGATTTTAAAAACAGAATTGCCGATAGTTATAGAGAAGCGGCTGATACGGTGAAAGAATTAAAATTTTTAGACCATAGCAAAAACACAAAAATGATTGTGATTGCCGATGGAGATATTATTCGTAATGAAGTGCAACGTAGTGGCGATATATGGCCATTGGGCTACTATAGCATCAGTGGACAAACACTAGCTAACAAAACCTTCATCATGAATTGTATCGAGTATTTGACCGATGATCAAGGATTGATTGAATCGAGAAGTAAAGAGATTAAAGTACGTTTATTAGACAAGCAAAAAATCAATAGTGAATCGATGTTATGGCGATTGCTTAATACGGTTTTACCGATAGTTCTCATCTTTGCATTTGGTATTATTTACGCTACCATTCGAAAAAGAAAATACGCGAAATAAATGAATCGAAATAAAATTATTATCATAAGTGTTTGTGTGCTTTTATTGGCTTGCTTGATGCTTTTTGTAAAGCCTTATATCGCACAAATGAGCTTTAATGATAAAGCATTTGCGGTTGAAAAACCTGAAACCATAACTAAAATTATTCTTACCAATACCGAAGGTAAAAAAACGGAACTGACCAAAGAGAATGGTGTTTGGATGTTGAATCATCAATATAAATGTAGAGAAAAAGTAATTGAGAATTTATTACATGTGATGAAAAATGTAAAAGCCGATTTTCCAGTTTCTAAATCGGGACATAACAATGTAATGAAGATGTTAGTAGAATTTAATACCCGTGTTGAAGTTTATACTGATAAAAATAAAGCTACTAAAATTTATTATGTTGGAAGTGCTAATGTAACTGGAGATGGTACTTTTATGATTATGGAAAACAATGGCAAAATGGCTACTAGACCATATGTATGTAAAGTATTAGGGGTAAGTGGTGCCTTAACGCCTTATTATATTGCCGATCCAAAACCTTGGCGCAGTAGAGAATTATTCGCTTATCAAGCCAAAGATATCAAGCAAATATCTATTCAATATCCTCGATTACAAGAAGCCTCTTTTGTGATTGATAATAGTGGTAAAAATCCAACCATTTCTTCTAGCACGAATAAGTTTGTTGCCTTACTTTCTATTACTCCCGATTCGGCAAAATTGTATGAATATATTTCCTATTATGAAAAAACATTTGCCGAAAATTATATCAATGAGTATGCAAATATCGATACCATTAAGAATACAGTTCCGTATTGTATCATGAATATTACAGATAAAAGCAATAAAGTAAATACCTTAACTATTTACAATATGCCTACTACTGAACGAACGAAAACACAGTACGATCCGATGGGTAATAAAGTGCAATTCGATTCCGATAAATTTATTGCATTAGTGAATGAAGGGAAAGATTATGCCTTGATTCAATATTATGTATTTGGCAAATACTTTAAGCGCTACGACCAATTCGTTAATGTCCCTTATCGAGAAGGGATGATTAAATAATTATTTCCAACTCCCTACTCTCTTCATCAACTCTTCACTTACTGGAACTAAAGGTAAACGCAATTTATTTTTGATGATTTTCTTTTTCGCTAAA
>CANHVE010000136.1 GCA_947464015.1 Saprospirales bacterium
ACTAATTTTAAGTGTGTAGCATCAGGCATTTTTTCTTTTAAGTATAAAGCCATGCTATCGGAAGGAACGACGTCAAAACCAACACCAGGCATTACTATAGTATTAGCTTGCTTCGCTTGTTCATTCATACCATGTAACGATTCAAATACATCAATTTCTCCTGTGATGTCTAAATAATGTGTATGTGTATTGATACAGGCTTTAGCCATTGGAATGGCTGTAAATTTAAATGGACCAGCACAATGTAATACGGTTTTAATTGTAGTTAACTGTTTTTCAATTTCAGTTGAGGAGCTTAAATCAAAAACCACATAAGGTAATTGCAAGGCTGTGGCAACCGCTTTGGTTTTCTCTAAATCTCTACCACCTAAAATAATATTTTTTATTTTTTTTTCTACCGCCAATTGCGCAATCAGTTGACCAGTATAACCATAACAACCATAAATTAAAAGATGCTCTTTCATATTATTCAAATATAGACATAATGTTTTATTGTTCGTGATTTTCAGCGAATAATTTAGATTTTATATAAAAACAAATACTTTTGCTTATCTTCAAAAACAGCAATTCAAAAAATTTTATGCAAAAATTTTGGCACCCACAAAAGAATAAAAAAGACTCTAGCTTAACTATTTTAAAAAGTTTTATTCATTATTTAGAATTAAAAATTTCTAGAAATACGATTGAGCAAGAAGCTCAAGCACATGAAGAGTTTCCAAAATTGTCTATCTCTGCCATCAGCAGTATATTACAGAAATGGGGCATAGAATCGGTTGCACTAAAATTAGAGATAGAACATCTAGCTAAACTACCAAGTCCATCTATTTTAGTGATGAAAGAAGAAGATATGGCGAAAAGCAAAGAGCGTTATATGTTTGTGATGTTTTTTGAATTAAGAGAGAATGAAATAGAATATTTACATCCTCGAAGAGGCTGGATTGTAGAGTCGATAGAAGACTTTCAAGCAAAATGGGAGGGCATAGCTTTAATCGTTACTTCAACGGAGCATGCCTTAGAAGAAAAAAATTTCGAACAAGAAGAAGCTGCATATGATGCAGCCAGAGCTGCTCTGCCAGGAAATAAAATCGTACGAATTGTAGATGATTTTTTAACAAAAGAAGAATGTGATTATGTAATTCAATTAGCAGAGGGACATTTTGCTAGAAGCAAAGTGCTTACAGATGGAGATACCGAGCATTATTCAAGAACTAGTTATTCGGCATCCCTTCGTTATCCAGAGGATGTCATGTCAAATAGTATACGAGCTAAATCGTCTAAACTGATTGAAATGCCTGAAGAAAATTTTGAATCTTTTCAAGTAGTGGCTTATGCTATTGGTCAAGAATTTCAAAACCACTATGATACATTTGCGGAAGATTTACCTATAGGTAAAGAACATTTAGCTCGTGGAGGTCAGCGAAAATATACGATGCTAGTGTATTTGAATGATGCATTTGAAGGAGGAGCCACACATTTTCCAAACTTAGATAGAATAGTACATCCCAAGCAAGGTAGAGTTTTAATTTTTGATAATCTAGACGAACAAGGCAAAGTAGTTGAAGCTTCATTACATGCAGGATTACCTGTTTTTAAAGGAAAAAAATATGCGATGAATATTTGGGTACGAACAGGAGCTTATGTTAGATAAAAAAATAATTAATTAAAAAAAGCGCAACCAAGTTGCGCTTTTTTTAATGCCAAAACAACCAAACATTACAGATGATTTTTAAACCATTCAATGGTTTTATCTCTTGCATTATCGAGGGTTTCACCACTCCACAAATGCCCTTTCTCTTTATAGGTAATCATTTGATGTGCTTCTCCTTCTTGCTGTAATGCAGAATAAAAACGAGTAACACTTACATAAGGAACAGCTATGTCGTTTGTGCCCTGAATGATTAATGTAGGAGGAATGCCTGCATGTATCTGATAGTATGGACTAGCCGCTTCATATAACAAGCTATCTTCTTTTGTTTTTAAATCGGCACCTACTAAGTTTTTCGCCACCATGGGTCCACCTGTAATTTTTAATTGATCTGCATCTAATAGATTTACTGGCCCAGCCCAAGAAACGACTGCTTTGATTTTATTATCCGCATTGGCGGTATAAGAAGTACATAAAGCTAAATGTGCTCCAGCGCTTTGACCAACTAATCCAAAACGATCTGTAGCCACTTGCCAATCGTCCGATTTAGAGGCGATAAAATCTAAAGCTAATCGAACATCTTGAACCATTTCGGCATAACGTACTTGAGTGATGCTTGAAGCAAAACGATAATTGATAGTTGCACATGCCACGCCTTGATTAGCAAATTGACTCATCTCCACATCATGCACATTTTTATCGCCAAACAACCACGCACCGCCGTGAATAAAAATAATTACTGGAGTGTTTGTGCTACGATTCGCAGGCAAACAAACATTCAGTGTATGTCGAGTTTTAGGACCATACTTAACTTCATATAAACTTTGCTTTTTGCTAGCATCTAATTTTTTTTCTTGAAGATCTTCTATCTTCGAACAAGCCATCAGCGAGCAACTGAAGGCCAGACATAAAAAATAAGTTTTCATAATTGAGTTTTTTCTTTAAACGAAAACCCAATGAGAAATAGTATAATAAAAACCAAGCACAAAAAAAGCCAGTATAATTACTGGCTTAAATTATGGTTGATTGATATTGTTATTTTAGATGTTTAATAATCTCTGCTTTTTCGATATATCCGATATTATTCCACACTAAAGAATCTTTTTTATAAACTTGAAGTGTTGGTAATGCATCAATTCCCAATTCTTTGCTTAAGTTAGGATTTTGATCTACATTGATTCTATAGACTACTACTTTCTTTTCCATCTCTTTGGAAATTTCTTCTAAATAAGGTTTAATTTTTTTGCAAGGTCCACACCAATCAGCATAAAAATCAACGAGCACTAATTTATCGCTTTTAATCATCGCTTTAAATTGTTCCATGCTCATACCACTAATTGCTACAGCGCTAGTATTTTCAGTTGTTTCAGGCAAGTTGGCTGCACGCCATTTCATGATGCCCCCTTCTAATTCATATACTTCTTTAAAACCCAACTCGCGCATTTTTGCCGCCGCTGCCGCACTTCTACCACCACTCAAACAATACACAAAAACCGGTTTGTCTTTAGCTAACGAGTTCAGCGCTGCTTCGAAACCTGTGCCATTCCAATCGATATTTTTAGCATTCACTAAATGTCCCTTCGAAAACTCATCAGGGGTACGCACATCGATAAGCGGAGCAGCTGGCAACTCTTTTATCTTGGCTTGAAATTCAGTAGCTGATAAATTGGTTTTAGTATTTTGTGAGTTGCCGTTTTGACAACTATTGATAGTGATAAATAAAATACTGAGTGTAATAAAAAGATAGTTTTTCATTTTATGATTTATATGATTGAATAATTGTTGCTAATTCATGTGCCGGACGAACCCCCGAATCTCTCCAAAGCACTTTTCCTTTTTGAAAAAGAATTAAGGTAGGTACGCCTCTAATTTGATAGGCACTTGCCACTTGAGGATTTTTATCTACATCTATTTTTAAAATGGTAGCATGAGTACCCACTTTCGATTTTAATTCTTCTAAGATAGGTTTCATCATTTTACAAGGTCCACACCATTCGGCATAAAAATCCACCAATGTAGGAGTCTCTCTATTAATTATTTCGTTGAATGATTGTGCCATTTTAATACGTGATTGTAGTGTTCAAAGATACTTTAGATTTTATAGAATTGGATATTAAACAATGAATTTCTGATTTAGTTAATACACTTTCTGCTTTTACTTTATCCTCTGCTTTTGTAATATGAAGTTGAGCATATAAAACGATTTCAGTCATTAGTAATTTTCCATCATTCAATTCAAGTTTTCCATTTGCCTTACAAGAAAAAGAATCAAAAATTAATTTTGATTTTTCTGCAATAGACAAAAAGGTAGTCATATAACAACTCGCCACCGCCGCTGTAAGTAAGTGTTCGGGCGACCAAATGCCAGGCATCCCTCCCGGAAATTGTGGAGGCGTGGCTATATCCATCGTGCTGTTTACATCTATGGAGCTAAGTACTCCTTTTCGTTGTGTTTCCCATTTTATTTCAACAGGATAATAATGTGTATCCATCATTTATATTATTTCTTCGTAAGTAATATCATCAGTAGTATGTTCTTTATGTTGGTTTTTATAAGAAGGAGCGCAGCTGGTGGTTCCACAACATCCTGTATTCGAAAATGCCTGAAACAAAAAGAAAACACCTAATAAACCCATCCACCAATCTTTTACCACCAGTGCTTGTACTCCTATCAAAACCCCAAATATTAATCGAATCCAACGCATCAAATGCCAAGACGAAAAAAACTTCTGTAGCATTCTTATAATTTATGTTGTAAACTACTCCAACCGCCACCATTATGTACGTTTTTATAACCATGCGAGCTTAAAATGCTTTTGGCAGAAGCACTACGCATACCCGACGCACAACAAGTAATGATTGGCGTGTTTTTATCTTTTAGCTTGTTCAGATTTCCTGTTAATTGATCTACGGAAATATTGATGGAGCCTTTAATATGTCCACCTGCATATTCCCCTTTACTTCGCACATCTAAAATGATGGCTCCTTGACTTACTAAGGCTTTATAATCGGTACTTGGTCCCATAATCATTTCTTTAATTTTGTCTAACATCTTTAATTTTTTTTATAGTTTGTTATATTGTTTTTTCGTTATTGTCTTTATTTGTTCTAAAGCCAAAAGGCAAGTATAGCGGGCAGAAGCTAATGAGACTAGTGGCTATAAAAACAACAGCCAATATCAATAAGATAATAGCTACTGTACCTGAAATCACATGTGTAGTATATAATACACCAATGATTGCTGCGATTACTATTCTAGCTAATCGATCAAAATTTCCCATGTTTTTTTTCATTATAATAATATTTTTTGAGTTGATGAATTGATATGTAAAGGTTGAAAGAAAAAGAGTATTATTTAGTGACTAATGTTACATAAGAGTAGATTTAATAAACATAATCTTATAAATATGTTCTGTTATTCTCTATTTATAGGCCATAAACGATAATTAGAGGTGTGAATCATGTAACAATTAAAATGTATTCTGTAAATCTATCGAAGAAAAAACATTCAGCTTTGCATAGAGTAAGCTGGCATAAAACAATGTATTATGGAATGTTTTTAGTCTTTAATTATATCAGCTAAAAAGAGAATAAACTTCTTACACTAAAAAAACATACAATATGAAATCAGCAGTAATTCAAACATCACTAAGTATAAAAAACGCTTTAAATACATTAATTAACAAAGGTGCTAATGAAAAAAAAATCAATAAGCTTATTGATAGTGCATCTAAAAAACTAGCAAAAAAGATTATGAAAATAAATAAAGATTGTATTGTGCAAGAGCCTATAATAAATAAAAAAAGAGTCTCAAGTAAAAAAGTAATCATTCTAAAAAAACCATTATCAGTAAAAAAAGTTGCAACACCAAAAAAGAAGAATTCGAAAAAGTAAAAGATTAAAAGCCTTTGATTTAAAATCTATATGTTATTAACCCCCAAATTAAATAGAACACACTGTATGTTAGCGATAAAAAAAGAAGGAATTATTTTACAAAAAACTGAAAATGAATTTGAAAATGAGGGGGTCTGTAACCCAGCTATCATGCAAGAAGGCAATACCGTACATATATTGTATAGAGCAGTTAGAAAAGGTAATTATTCCACTATCGGATATTGCAAATTAGAGGGACCATTAAAAGTGATTGAACGAAACCAAAAGCCACTCTTATCTCCCAATGCTGAATTTGAGTCTCATGGTATGGAAGATCCTAGAATAGTGAAGATTGAAGACATATACTATTTGAGTTATACGGCTTATGATGGTATCAATGCTTTAGGCGCACTAGCTACTTCTTTTGATTTAATAACAATAGAAAGACATGGTATAATCGTTCCACAAATAACTTATGAAGAGTTTCAAAGACTAGCAGAATGTAATGCACATTTAAACCAAAAATATGAGCGATTTCATGTTCATAACAACATCAAAAACAATCCCAATAAAACAATGCTATTATGGGATAAAAACTTAATTTTTTTCCCTAGAAAGATTGATAATAAAATTTATTTTTTACATCGCATCCGACCAGATATTCAAATTGCTTGTGTAACAAGTTTGAATGAATTAACAGCTACCTATTGGCAAAATTATTTTTTGAATTTAGATAAAAATATTGTCTTATCACCCAAATATCACCACGAGATTAGCTATATTGGAGGAGGTTGCCCTCCCATAGAAACGAAAGAAGGATGGCTTATAATTTATCATGGGGTGCACGATACGAAAGACGGATATGTGTATTCTGCTTGTGCAGCATTACTGGACTTACAACACCCTGAAATTGAAATTGCCAGACTACCATACCCATTATTTAAACCAGAGCTTCCGTACGAACTAAAAGGAGAAGTTGATAATGTCGTTTTTCCTTCGGGCACAGCTTTATTCGATGAAAGATTATTTATTTATTATGGAGCTGCTGACAAACACATAGCAGTTGCCTCAGTAGATTTAAAACAATTAGTTAAAGAACTAGAGCAATATCCAACAAAAACAGCAAAAACAGCCATAAATAAAGACCTTGATCATAAATTATAAGTTATACAAATGAGTTTACCCATCATATTAATTATTACCTCATTCCCTCCAAGAAAATGTGGAATAGCCACTTACAGTCAAGACCTAATCAAAGCCATAGAAGATAAATATGAATCAAGTTTTATTATCAAAGTTTGTGCGCTAAAGAAAAAAGGTACCAGCTTAGAATATCCAGATCAAGTAAGCTATATATTAAACACTTGGGATGAAAAAGAATATGTAAAATTAGCATTACAGATAAATGAAAACGAACAAATAGAAGTCATTTATCTTCAACATGAGTTTGGATTATACGAAGGATTATATGGTGCTTATTTAATTAGTTTTTTAAAAAACATAAAAAAACCAGTCATTACTACGTTTCATACAGTATTAAGTAATCCTGATATACAACGTAAAACCATATTACAACAAATAGTTTTTTATTCTGCATCTGTTATTGTGATGACCAAACACTCATCAAGAATATTAAGTATGGAATATGATATCGCACCCTTAAAAGTTACTATCATTCCTCATGGTACCCATTTAATTAAACCAGTTGCCAAATCATCACAAAACGGATTTCCTTTTGAACATAAAAAAATACTGGCCACTTTTGGTTTATTAAGTGAAGGGAAA